>JAZUJC010000098.1:0-6173 GCA_045642625.1 Lachnospiraceae bacterium | reverse complement strand
ACCGGAAACGATTGTTGCGGTGGTTGCACAGAATACTAAGTTAAATACAAACTGCGAAAGCATTCCTTCTTCTGCGAACTGAGGATATGCTGTAAAAATATCAAAACCGGGCTTACCGATAAAGCCAACCAGGTCCTCACCCAAAAGAAGTGAAAAACCGATAATAATAAATGTTACGGTACCAATACAGAAGTCCATAAGGTTCTTCATGATAATGTTACCTGTATTTTTTGCTCTGGTAAAACCAGCCTCTACCATTGCAAATCCTGCCTGCATCCAGAATACCAGAGCGGCACCGATAAGAAACCAGACACCGAAAGTCATGTCACTCATCGCTTTAAAAATTTCTTCTGTCATAACATTTTTCCTCCTGTCATGGAATTTATCAACATTACTGTCAACAAATTACCGATTATACAAAAAAGGTGCATGCCGGCTTGGGCATGCACCTCATTGTGCAAATAATAATTATTACTTTACTGAATAAAGAATTTCGCTGTATGTAGGATAAGGCCAGATCTTTGAAGGAACAACAACCTCAAGGGCATCTACTACCTCACGAAGCTCACCCATGTCTGTGAAGAGAACATCTCTTGAGAACTTAGCGGATTCATAAGCTTCTGTAATATCAGCTGCTTTTTCAATATCTGCTTCAAGCTTCTCAAGCTTTTCAGACATCTTTTCAACCAACTCAGAAACCTTTGTAAGTTCTTTTGATTCGGTCTTTGTGCTGATTTCGGGACAAGCAGCAAGCTTTGTCTTGATTGTCTTTGCGATTGCACATTCAAACTCACATGCAGCTGCCATAATATCTTTCTTAACCATTGATGCCATTGTAAGTGCTTCAATGTGAATAAGCTTTTCGTAATTCTCAAGCATGATTTCGTAGCGGCTCATAAGCTCGGTCTTTGAATATACGCCATGCTTTGTAAATATGTCGATAGCCTTGTCCGAAATAAATGCAGGAAGTGCATCTACTGTTGACTTAAGGTTTGCAAGGCCTCTCTTCTCAGCTTCTTTTACCCACTCTTCAGCATATCCGTTACCGTTGAAGATAATTCTCTGGTGAGCGGTAAGCTCTCTTCTTACAAGTTCATTCAATGCTGCATCGAAATCGCCTGCACCTTCAAGCTCTGCTGCAAACTGATCAAGCACTTCAGCTACGATAGTGTTAAGCACTACGTTGGGTCCTGAGATTGATGCAGAAGAACCAAGAGATCTGAATTCGAACTTGTTTCCTGTAAATGCAAAAGGTGAAGTACGGTTTCTGTCGGTAGTATCCTGAGGAATATGAGGAAGTACTGTAGCACCGATAGACATTAACTTCTTTTCTTTATCATGATAGTCAGTACCGTTTACAATTGATTCAACGATTCCTTCAAGCTCATCACCAAGGAACATTGAAATGATTGCGGGAGGTGCTTCGTTAGCTCCAAGTCTGTGGTCGTTACCTGCAGATGCAACAGATACTCTCAATAATTCCTGATAATCATCAACAGCCTTAATTACCGCTGTAAGGAAAAGAAGGAACTGTGCGTTCTGTGAAGGTGTAGCACCGGGCTCAAGAAGGTTCATGCCGGTATCTGTTGAAATTGACCAGTTGTTGTGCTTACCTGAACCGTTAACGCCTGCGAAGGGCTTTTCATGTAAGAGACATGCCATCCCATGACGTCCGGCGATCGTCTTCATAAGCTCCATTGTCAACTGGTTGTGATCGGTTGCAATGTTGGTGGTGGAGAAAATGGGTGCCAGCTCGTGCTGTGCAGGAGCAACCTCATTGTGCTTTGTTTTAGCCAAAATACCAAGCTTCCAAAGCTCTTCATCCAACTCCTTCATGTAGGAAGAAACTCTCTCTTTAATGGTACCGAAGTAATGGTCCTCGAGTTCCTGGCCCTTAGGAGGCTTAGCCCCGAAAAGGGTTCTTCCTGTGAAAATTATATCCGGTCTCTTGTTGAACATTTCCTTGTCAATGAGGAAGTATTCCTGTTCGGGACCAACTGTGGTAATAACTCTCTTAACATCTGAGTTACCAAACAGTTTAAGTACTCTTACAGCCGACTTATCAAGCGCCTGCATTGATCTAAGCAAGGGTGTTTTCTTATCAAGAGCTTCACCTGAATAAGAACAGAATGCTGTGGGAATACAAAGGGTATCATCTTTAATAAATGCGTAGGATGTCGGATCCCATGCTGTATATCCTCTTGCTTCAAATGTAGCTCTAAGACCACCTGAAGGGAAAGAAGATGCATCAGGCTCACCCTTTACAAGCTCCTTACCGGTAAAGCTCATTATTACCTTTCCGCCTGCCTCGGGACTGATAAATGAATCATGCTTTTCAGCAGTGATACCGGTCATGGGCTGGAACCAGTGTGTAAAGTGGGTTGCGCCCTGCTCAATAGCCCAGTCCTTCATTGCATGAGCAACTACGTTAGCTACATCAAGCTGAAGGTGTGTGCCTTCATCTATTGTTTTCTTTAAAGCCTTGTAAGTATCTTTCGGAAGTCTTTCCTTCATGACTGCGTCATTAAATACTTTGCTTCCAAATAATTCGGGTACGTTCTTTGTCATAGCTTTGTCCTCCAGTTAATTTATCAAAAAAACGCGTATGCCCATTGTCCTGAGCATACACGCCTTTGTGTACGGGTTTATTATTTTATTAGCAACCGCTCTGGCCGTAGTTCTTAAGAACTCGGGCTGAGGGATCGTTTACATCACAGTTTTCCCATTTCTTGTTAGGCATCCAGAAATCAACAATCATTTCAGCCTGTCCGGGATAATACTTTTCAAACAACTCTCTGTATAATAAGGATTCTTTGGTAAAGGGCTTTGCAAAAGAATATGCAGAAGCTTTCTTTTCGAATTCCTCATCACTGTATTTGCTTTCAGCATATTCTTTGATGTAATCAACCATTGAGTGGCCTACCGCATCTGAAAATGCTGCTTTTTCTCTGAATAAGATATCGTAGGGTAAGTAATCATCACCCTCAAAAGCATGTCTTAAAAGATATTTACCTTTGTTATATTTGTTCATCTTAAGCTCGGGATCGATACTCATTACATATTTAACGAATGCCAGATCACCGAAGGGAACTCTCGCTTCCATTGAGTTAACCGAAATACATCTGTCTGCTCTGAGTACATCGTACATATAAAGCTCTCTGAGTCTCTTCTCGGCTTCCTTCTGGAACTCTTCGGCATCGGGAGCGAAGTCGGTATATTTATATCCGAATATTTCATCTGAAATCTCACCGGTAAGAAGTACTCTTACATCAGACTGCTCTTTAATGCCCTTACAAATCAGGTACATACCCATGCTGGCTCTTATTGTTGTAATATCGTTGCTTCCAAGAATCTTTACTACGGTTTCAAGAGTATCAAGCACGATGTCCTTGTTGATTATTATTTCATGGTGCTCACTTCCGATATAATCGGCAACTTCTTTTGCATATTTAAGATCGATAGCATCTTCGTTCATACCGATTGCATAGGTCTTAATGGGCTTGCCTAGAATCTTCTGTGAAATGGCACATACAAGTGAACTGTCCAAACCACCGCTTAACAAAAATCCTACAGGAGCATCTGCATCAAGTCTCTTTTCAACGCCCTTAATCAAAAGCTCTCTGATTTTCTTACAAGCGGTTTCCAAATCGTCTTTGCTGTATTCCTGACGAGCTGCCAAATCGTTGTAGCAAACAAACTCGCCATCAATATAATAATGACCGGGAGGGAAAGGCATTACCTTGTCCGTAAGCTTTACCAGGTTCTTTGCTTCGCTGGCAAACATTATATCTCCGTCTTTGTCATATCCGTAAAATAAAGGTCTGATTCCGATGGGATCTCTTGCAGCCACAAGCTGTCCTGTTTCACCATCATATATTATCATTGCAAACTCGGCATCAAGTCTTTCAAACATTTCCAGGCCGTACTTTTCGTACATGGGAAGAATGATTTCACAATCGGAATCACTTTGAAAGCTGTAGCCTTCCTTAATTAACGCTTCTTTTTCGGGACGGAAGCCATAAAGCTCTCCGTTACAAACAACTGCGCTCTCGCCTAAACGAAAGGGCTGCATACCGGCATCGGTAAGTCCCATAATAGCAAGTCGCTGAAATCCAAGATAGCAATCTCCGATTTCAATTACCTGTTCCATATCAGGGCCTCTGGAAGTAGTCTCAGCAAAATTATTCTGGAATGCCTCCATTGTGATATTCTTTTTTGACATACCCATTATTGAACACATTGTCTGAGCTCCTCCTTGTTGTAATTTAGAAAAATAAAAAACGCCAGAGAATAGTCCTTAACTAATCTCTGGCGCCTTTGCCATTTCTTGAGCCTTATAATAATCATATATTATTTGTTTGTCAACATTTTTTTGACAGATTTTTTTGCAGACCGTTTATTGTTTATTAAGCTTACCTTCAAAACGGTCTTTTCTGGTATCGCTGGGAACAGCAGTGGGATAAGCCCCGTCAAAACATGCTCCGCAGAAGCCTGCACTGCCGTTAATCAGCTCAGGCAGGGACTCCAAAGGCAAAAAGCCTAAAGAATCAGCACCAAGAATATCCGATATTTCCTCTATGCTGTGATGGTTGGCAATAAGGTTTTCCTCGGAATCAATGTCGGTTCCGTAATAGCAGGGATGGCGGAAGGGCGGTGCCGAAATACGCACATGTATTTCTTTTGCCCCTGCATCTCTTAACAGCTTTATAAGCCTTTGGGAAGTTGTACCCCTTACAATTGAGTCATCAATAAGAATGACCTTTTTACCATCCAAAACACTTTTGACCGGGCTAAGCTTAATTTTTACCTGATCGAAGCGGTGCTCCTGTCCCGGGGCGATAAAGGTTCTTCCTATGTATTTATTTTTAATAAGCCCTATTTCATAAGGTATTCCGGATTCTCTCGAGTAACCGATTGCTGCGTCAAGACCGCTGTCCGGAACTCCGATAACCACATCGGCGTCTGTAGGAAATTCCTTGGCAAGTATTTCTCCGGCCTTTACCCTGGCCTGATGAACAGACACACCGTCAATTACCGAATCGGGACGGGCAAAATAAATATATTCAAAAATGCAGGTTTTCTTTTCCCTGATACCGCAGTGTTCTCTCCTGGATATAACGCCTTCATCGGAGAATACAAGAATTTCTCCCGGCTCCACATCTCTGACAAACTCAGCGCCGACAGCTCTTAATGCACAGCTTTCCGATGCTACCACGTAAGTTCCGTCCTCGGTAACACCGTAGCAAAGGGGGCGAAATCCCCGGGGATCCCTGACTGCCACCATCTTTGTTGAAGACATGAGCACCAGTGAATAGGCTCCGTCCAAAGAAGGCATTGCACGGCTTACGGCATCTTCTATGCTGGGTGCGGTAAGGCGCTTTCTTGTAATCATATATGCAATTGTCTCAGTATCGCTGGTGGAATTAAATATTGCTCCCGACATCTCAAGCTCGTCACGAAGCTC
The DNA here is from genome assembly GCA_045642625.1 of Lachnospiraceae bacterium. Classification (GTDB taxonomy): domain Bacteria; phylum Bacillota; class Clostridia; order Lachnospirales; family Lachnospiraceae; genus UBA1258. The sequence continues at coordinate 709 of JAZUJC010000098.1, read as the reverse complement.
CAGGGCATTACTTAAATTGCCGTTGTGTGCGAGGGCCATTTTGCCCTTCATATGATTCACTTCAATGGGCTGACAGTTGTTTCTGGTAGTTCCCCCTGTAGTGCCGTATCTAACGTGTCCCACGGCAATCCTGCCTTTTGGAAACTTGTTAAGCTCTTCTCTTAAAAATACATCGCTTACCAGTCCCATATCCTTATGAGAATAAAAAACTCCGTCATCGTTTACGATTATTCCGCAGCTTTCCTGGCCACGATGCTGAAGGGCATAGAGGCCGTAATAAGCCATCCCGGCCACATCGCAGGGCTCTTTACTGAGCACACCGAATACACCGCATTCTTCGTGAAGTTCGTCTTTAGCACAATTGTTTTGAAGTTCCATCAGTCAACCTCAGCTCTTTCTTTAAAAAATAGGCGCTACGCAAATAGTCTGCTCTTCCAAAACATCCAAAATAACTTTAACCGTATCCAGTGATGTAAAGGTAGTTACATTGTTTTCGATTGCACACCTTCTGATTGCCACACCGTCCACATAATGAATTCCCGAAAGAATGGCACGTGTATTTAACACATAGCTTACATGACCGGAACGAATGGACTCCAGTACTTCCTCGCTGCCTTCACTAAGCTTACGGCGTACTCTTGAGCGGATACCGTGCTCCTTTAAGAAATCAGCGGTACCGATTGTGGCCTCAATATTAAAGCCCATATCA
>JAZUJC010000097.1:0-1703 GCA_045642625.1 Lachnospiraceae bacterium | reverse complement strand
AATAAACTGTGCAAAAAAAATAATCAATAAAATTTTGGCAGTCTCCGAAGGCTGAAATCTTATACCAAAAAGCTCAAACCAACGCTGGGAATTGTTGGAACTGCTACCGGCAAATCTTACCGCCAAAAGAAGTACTATATTTACGAAATACCATACCCAGTAAAACTTTAAAAAGATATTGTAATCAAACAAAGAAATTACAATCATTAAGAAAAATCCCATGATTGAACCTAAAATCTGTTTCATTAAGTTGTCGGGATTGGCACTGTAAATTGCAAATAAACCAAGTACATTTATTCCGATAATCAGCAATATTAATTTGAAATCATAGTCCTTAATATGTAGATTTTTAAACATAATTATCCTTTAAATAAATCCTTGAATATTTTGTCGGAACAGTCTCCCACAGTTATTTTTTCATCTTTGATATAAGCCAGCTTTCCCTGATATTTGGGCTTGATTGACCATTTCTTTTCAGGTGAATAATATCTTAAATCACCGATTTTTATACGTTCGGGGTGCATTTCCAGTGAAAACACAAAAGGATTAAGCCCTTCTTTGACATCGATATTGATGCTGCCGTATAAACCTCCTAAAATTATGACGTTTCCGGAGGCTTTTATTAATGCACCGGGTTCAACCGAACCGCAGATAAGCACACCTGAAGAAAACTGTAAATGTTCACCTTTGTAAACAGTTTTCGGATATATCGCGCCGAACCCTTTGATGTCTTCTGAGTTGCTTATGCCGGTTGCTATTGCTTTTTGAATACGGGTATCATCTTCCGTAACCTGGGAAATAATATATAATACATTGAACTCTCCGTTCTTTTCCATTATTTCAACCAGTGTTGTTTCTTCAAGATCGGTTAATTCGCGACCTTCAAAGGTAACGCATAATTTTCCGCCTTTAAAGAATTTGGATGACTCGCGAAATTTTTTTCCAAGTTCTTCGATAATATCTGAAAAAGAACAATTTTCATCTAAAATTACCTTTATTCCGTTGGGAATACTTTTAATTGTAACTAAAGAATTCATATTTTATGCTCCTGCTTAGTCTCCGGTATGTCCTGTAGCAGATATTTCAGATGCACTACCTGTTACAATGTCATCCTGATCTTCAAGTTTGAACAGATATTTAATAATATCCTTTGATGTATCTACACAATATTCCGAAGAATATCCGTTTGCAATACGTATGGCCATTGAATATTTGGGCGCTTCATAGGGAGCGTAACATACAAATAAACCATGGTCGGCTCTGGTACGGCTTTGCTGTGCTGTACCGGTTTTTCCGGCTACGGTAACCGGCAGGGCCGCCATATAGGATCTGTCCTCAACAACACGTTTCATACCCTGATGGATTATATTCCATTCAGATTCATCCAGCTCTACAGTATTAAATATTTCGGCATTAAACTCTTTTATAAGGTTACCTTCGGAATCGGTAGACTTATCAAGCAGTGTGAGGTTGTATACGGTTCCGCTGTTGGCTATTGCAGTTACATATCTTGCCAAGCCTACGGTTGTATAGTTATTTGTTCCCTGTCCGATTGCGGAGGGTACAGAATACATTGTTGAAATCTGTGGCATTGATTCTTCAATTTCAACACCGCTCTTTTCACCCAAACCATACATTTCGGCATATTTTGTAAGCTTTTCAATACCAAGATTTGAATTATACTGATTGTTTTCATCCAAACT
>JAZUJC010000096.1:0-4067 GCA_045642625.1 Lachnospiraceae bacterium | reverse complement strand
GCAGCCCAATCAGGAAGAGCATTGAACTTTTCGGTCTTTTCGCCTGCAAGGAGTTCGTTGATTTCAGCGATAAGTGCGCCGAATTCGGGAACGAATTCTACGATACCTTCGGGAATGATAGCTACACCGAAATTGTTGCCTGCGTTTCCTCTCTTTTCAACTGAGTCGGCAATGTAATTGGTGATCTGAGCAAGAGACATCTTCTTAGCGGCAACTTCTTCACCGATAAGGCAGATGTTAGGCTGGGTTTCAAGTGCACATTCAAGAGCTACGTGAGAAGCGCTACGACCCATAACCTTAATGAAGTGCCAATACTTCTTAGCTGAGTTAGCATCTCTTTCAATGTTACCGATAAGCTCGGAATAAGTCTTTGTAGCGGTATCGAAACCGAAGGAAGCTTCAATATCCTCGTTCTTAAGGTCACCGTCGATAGTCTTGGGACATCCGATTACCTGAACACCGGTATTGTTTGCTGCCATGTATTCAGCAAGAACTGCTGCGTTTGTATTGGAATCATCGCCACCGATAATAACGATAGCGGTAAGGCCGTGCTTCTTAGCAACCTCTTCAACTACCTTGAACTGTTCAACAGTTTCAAGCTTGGTACGACCGGAACCGATAATATCGAAACCACCTGTATTTCTGTACTGGTCAATATAATCATCGGTAAATTCGATATAACTGTCTTCAAGAAGTCCGCTGGGGCCGCCCTTGAAGCCTAATAATACGTTGTTCTTGTCGGTTGCCTTTAATGCATCATAAAGACCGCTTACAACGTTGTGTCCGCCGGGAGCCTGTCCACCGGAAAGAATAACACCAACAACCTGCTTTTTGGCAGCTGAAGTGTTCTGTCCCTTCTGGAAGGTGATTTCTTTTTTACCATAGGTGTTGGGGAAGAGGGCCTTGATTTTGTCCTGATCAGCTACAGAAGCTGTTTCAGCGCCTTCCTTAACACAGATTTCTGCGATACCGTTTCTAAGCATTCCGGGAAGCTTAGGAGCGTATTCGTATCTTGCTTTCTGAAGTGGTGAAAGATTCATAATTTATACTCCTTTATAAATTTAATTACAATCAATGGTATCTTAAATCATTTTGAGAAAAAAGTTAAGTGTATTTGTGTAAAAATACGCATATTATTTGTTAATTCTTTTGGTTATAATGGTACTCGAACACAGATAATTAAATTATAAGTAACGGAGGAAAGTAAAATGGCAAAATGGGTATGCCCTGTATGTGGTTACGTTCATGAAGGAGACACTGCACCTGCAGAATGTCCCGTATGTCACGTAAGCGGTGAAAAGTTTAATAAGGTTGAAGGTGAGATTACCCTTGCAGCTGAGCATGTATTTGGTGTATATGCTGAAACTGTAAAGAATAATCCCGCTATCAGCGAAGAAGATAAGAAATATATTCACGAGCAGTTAATGGCCAATTTTAACGGTGAATGCTCTGAGGTAGGTATGTATTTGTGTATGGCAAGGGTTGCTGCAAGGGAAGGATATCCTGAAATCGCAATGTACTGGGAAAAGGCAGCATTTGAAGAGGCTGAACATGCAGCTAAATTTGCCGAACTGTTAGGCTCAGAACTTGAAAGCAAGATGACCGATTCTACCAAGAAGAATCTTGCATGGAGAGTTGATTGCGAATTTGGTGCTACACAGGGTAAGACCGATCTTGCAATGTGTGCAAAGAAGAATGGCCTTGATGCCATCCATGATACCGTGCATGAAATGGCTAGAGACGAGGCCAGACATGGTAAGGCATTAAAGGGTCTGCTTGACAGATATTTTAAGTAAGAGTAATTTTTCCCTGTATTCCTGATATAGTAAATCCAAAACGGAGGATCAGTATGGACGATTACAGCGAAGAAGAAATGGAAGCATATCGCAGGGCAGAAGAAAGAAAGTACGATCAGTACGTAAAGGAAGGTAAACTTAAGCCCGGAGATACAGTTTTTTGCTATGACCCGCTTATTACCACCAAGGAAGAGTGGGATGCATATATTAAAAGGAAATGTGACGATTTGGGTCTGTTTTTAAGGTAATAGTAAACGGAGGATAGTGATTATGCTATCCTCCGTCTTTTTATGAGTTATATCTTGAAGCAATCAGCGAAATAATATTTTTCTTGGCAAAAAAAGCCTCTACGACATCCGGGTCGAAATCTGAACCGCTTCCTTTTTCGATTATATTAAAGCATACATCCAGTGGAAGAGCATCCCTATAGCAGCGCTTGGCGGAAATGGCATCAAATACGTCGGCAACCGCCATTATTCGGGCGGAGAGGGGAATATTAATCCCCGATAAGCCTTCGGGATATCCTGTACCGTTCCATTTTTCATGGTGGTAGCGGGCCACCTCATAGGCCATTGTCTCGTACTGTTCATCCACCAGGTGGCCAAAGGTCTCTTTAATAATCTCGCCACCCTTAACAGAATGGGTCTTCATTATTTCATATTCTTCAGGTGTTAGTTTTGCAGGTTTTTGAAGTATTTCGTCGGGAATACCGATTTTACCGATGTCGTGCATAGGAGCAGCCCGCTTTAAGGTCTTTATATAGTCGGCGGTTATTATATAGCGGTAGCCAAAAGAATGTCTGAGGGCTTCGGCAATTATCTCGGCGTACATGGAAGAACGTTTGATGTGCCCACCGGTGCTGTCGTCTTTGCTTTCAACAAGAGTTGCAAAGCCCATAACCATTTCCTCATGGATAATGTTTACTTCTTTTTCGGTAGGATCTTCCATAACCAGATAAATACTGGTGATGATAAGAACAACAGCCAGGGATGCCATCTGTGTTTCAGGGAAAACAAACTGTATTACAGAGGCTGAAACCATGGAAAGAATGGCCATTGTAAAGCTTGTTTTTTTGCGCCCCTCAATATATCGGCTTCTGAGAAAGAATACAGTGACGGATACAATAAAATTAAGCCCGATACAGATATAACACAGCGTGGCGGGGGCACCGGCCGGGTATTTGGTGGTGGAGCCCTGAATATACTCAACGCCGTTGGCCGAGAACAGTGTGGCTAACATCAGCAGGTATGTCGGAAGGGCAGGGAAGAGAGTCTTGTGCCCGGAAAAATTAACCTCGGTGATATCAAGCCAGTATGTGCTGTATTCAAGACTGAAAAGATCAAATAAAAGGTAATATATTAAATGCAGCAGGTTATTCACAAACTCAGGCACCAGGTCCATATGATTAATGGTTACTGCTGTGAGCCCGTCAAAAAATACAATGGAAAAACCAAGAATCAGCAAATGGTTGAAATGATGATTACCTAACTTTCTTTTTGCCTTTTCATTAAGGGCTTTTCCTTCACTGCCGTATAGATATATAACAAAGCAAAGCAGGATAAGGCATCCTAACTGCAGCTTGCAATAATTTAATATTTCCATAATAGCTATCCTTATTTGAAATGAAAGTAAAAGAAATTACTGTTCCAATGAACACAGCAGCCTGTCCACATCGCTCCAGTTAAAGCATCTATGATAGTTGGTGCCGGGAAGGGGCGTGTTTCTGTTCCAGGGGCGGTTAAAAACCGCAACATTACAGTGCTTAAAGTGTTCCAAATGCTTAAATGACATTGGTGAATCTTCAACTACAAAATCAAAGTCCATTTTATAAAAATCATCCAGTGTCATGCTGAAGGTGCAGTTTTCTGTAAAAATGTCTCTGCCATATTTATCCAGGTGAGCCAGTTCAACTCGTTTAAGTCCGTGATTATCGAGCCATTTTCTGGTGGGCTCATATGAAGAGTAGGGGCGTCCTGTAATAATCTGTACATCGTGCCCCTTGTCGATCCACGAATTGATGGTGGAGCAGGCTCCTTCGATCTCCCCGTAAGAGAGCAGTACTTCCGGGATATGTGCTTCAGTCATTAAGCGGTTGTAGTCTTCGCTGTTAAGCTTGAAGGTCTGCTTCAAATCAAAAAAATCCATCTCTTCAAAGGTAATCGGTGTATTAAAAAGTCTTTTGGCTATTTCCAAAAGTTTTTCGCCTGTTTCGGTTATTACATCATCACAGTCAATGTATATTTTCATAATTCTCCGATATGAAATGAGTTT
>JAZUJC010000095.1:0-3795 GCA_045642625.1 Lachnospiraceae bacterium | reverse complement strand
CATGCTTTTGAACCGGAAGGGCGAGGGAATATTCAATATGTAAAATCGATTCATATAGGCGATAATGTGTGGCTGGCTACAGGCGTAATTGTATGTGCCGGTGTGACGATTGAAGATAATTCTGTAATAGGAGCTGGGAGTGTTGTTACCAGGGACACTCCAGCGAATGTGTTTGCCTGTGGAGTGCCCTGTAAAGTGGTAAGAAATATATGATAAAAAGTATTGGGGTTCAGTGTTTTGAGAAACCTCAAAAGAAGTATATTATGAGGGATTTTTGAAATGAAAAAACGTATTGGCTTAATATTATTGGCATTAACCTTGGGGATCTGTTCTTTTGCAGGTTGCGGATCAATAAGAGAGGTTCGTGATTCGGGGAAGCCGGATAGGATTATAGAAGAAAAGGACAGTGATTCCGGTGAAAAGGGAGGCATCGAAGATGTGCAGCCCGGAGCAGCCGATTCTTCAACCACTGATACCGGGGACTCAACCGATTCGTCAACCTCTGTGACAGGGAACACAACCGATGATACCTCGTTGGTAATCGATGAGAGCTATTTGTCGATTTACTGTGATTATTTGAAGGACAATATTTCCGACGAGGGCTGGGGCATGTATTTTAACTCCAGAGAATGTGGACCTATGTATGCAGCCAGCTTTTGTGTTTATGATATTGATGGGGACGGATACAAAGAACTTATCGTATCCGGCGCCCTTGGCCTTAGATGCAAGGAATTCAGCGAAATATGGACCTGGAACGGCACCTATATGGTATCGCAATATTTTGACGGCAGCCCGGCTTATGCGGAAAACGGTCTTGTGTGGTTTGCGGATGGTGATTACGAATTAATGGAGGAAGGCGAAAGAATGTATAATCACGAATATGCTGATTATATAGCTCCTTCAGATAAACCTTCTTATGATAAGCTGGTGATTACCGAATGCATTGAAGGAGATGAGGACTGGATAGAACGGGAGGTTGATGAACAATATAAAATCGGCGGAAAATCAGTTACTGCCGCTGAGTTCGAAAACGCTGTAGCGAAGCTTTTCTCTTCACCCTATTATTTTCAGTTTATTGATTTGAATCTGGAAAATGTGAATGAGTATTTTGGAGGCTAGTGTACAGGTATAATAAAAGGCTCTGTGCTTATAAAATGTGTCCGGTATTCCGGGTACATATCATTATAAGCGCAGAGCCTTTGTTTTTCTTGGTCAAACCGCTAGATTTCGGTGCGGAGCCACCGGAAATGCTGTTTTAGCGATTAATGACATATGCAGTAAATTTGCCAACAGAAACAGGGATTCTGAAGAAAGAATAATCACCCTCTGTATATAAAGGAGCAATTTCTTTTGGCATCCATCTTGTTGCAGGCTTGGGAGTTATACTCTTGGCATTTTTAATCTTTACGGTAACAACCGAATCGTTGGCCCAGCTTGTTACATAGTTGTATAAGATGAAACTGTCATTATCGTAGGGGAACAGGCTTATATTGGCGTCTCCGATGAGGGTAATGCCATTTACCTCAAATTCTTCTCTGAAGCGGTTTAACACTTCCTTGGGGAAATTGCGGACAGTGGCATAAGCATCGGGGATAACCATCATCATCATTTCACCGTCACCGTAGGTATCTCGTGACAGGAGAGTGTAGCTTTCCTCGTTAAGAAGACCCTTTACAAGAGCGCCCCAGGTGGAGTTGTTTCTAAATTCCATAAGCGGGAAAGTAATTGCTTCGGGGCCGGTAACGCTCTGCCATTTGTTATTTCGCTCCATTACAAAGTCTTTGCAGGTAACACGCTTGCCGCGATAACGAACCGATGTGAGGGTTTTGAGCCCCTGTTCCAAAGTTTCCAGCACAAAGCCGTTTGTGACGATAGCTTTTCCTCCATTTGCCACAAATGCCTCGAGCTTATTTACGATATCCTTGTCGTAGGCCGATGAAGCGGTCAAAAGAATTGTCTTTGCATCTTCGGGAAAGAAAGGAGTTGTAATTATAGGGAAACCGTTCATTCCAAGGAAATCCTGAACATTGTCTTCACCCTGAGATGCGTTGGGAATATAGCAGGGGATACCGATGGGGTTGCCAACGTTATCCAAAAGCTCATCAAGCTTGTCGGCCATAAAGCCTACTGAAGCACCGTAAAGCGAATCATAGAGGGACTGGAAGCAGAACATCATAAGCTCTCTTCCTTTTGCAAAAGCAGTAAGATATGCCTGCTCCAAATAATATTCGGTTACCTGGCAGTCAAAGTTATCAAACCAGCCGCCTCCGTTACGACCGGGTGCCATATTCTCCATATAGGTCATAAGAGAGTAGGACAGGTATCTGGGAAGATGCTGATCCTGGTGCCTGGGGTCTCTTGTTTCTGTTCCGGTATATATTGCATCAAAAATATCCTTTTGACTGTGCGGGTCATAACCGGTTTCCTGATATGACTCCATCCAGTTGGGATATTTAATAGTAATTTTTACGTTGGGGTTAACTGCCTTGGCGGGCTTAATCATATACTCTTTGGATACTTCGTACATAAGATGAGTACGATATGCCTGCCAGCTTCCGTCTGTGATGTTGTTGGTTTTGTTGAAGGCTTCTTTGCCGTCGCGACAGGCTTTACAGGTACAATTTGTAAAGTAGAAGTCGTCAATTATGAAAGAATCAAAAATCTTTCCGTTTAACTCGGATGCTTTCTTTAATGTGGCAAGCATCTTTTCGTCGTTGTAGCAGAAGGTGTTAAACATTCTCTGCTTTGGCTTGTCGCCTTCGGGAGTAGGGATGCAGGTGGTAATGCCGCCGGCTACCTCAATTCCGTTGGCTTCAAATACTTCTTTGCACATTCTTACCTGCTCTTCGCTGGCAAAAGCAGCATCTCTGTAAGGCTCAAGATATACCTTGTCGAGCTTCATGTGTTTACCAAACCAGTCAATCTGCTTTTGAAGCTCCTCTTTGGTGATGTTAGCGGTGGCCTGAGCCACAAAATAAGTAACTAATTTGAAATTTCTGTAGTTTCCCATAAGAATTCCTCTTGCCCACGCCCCCCGGCGCAGGATACATTCTTTATATTTAAGCCGACATCGAAAGTAAAGCTTCTAAAGCAAAAGCCTCTAAAGCAAAGCCTCCGAACGGTTTATGAATGTTATATAAAAATTATAAATGCTTTGCCGGGGCAGGTGTTGAAACTTTCTGCTAAAAACTTGTAAAAAATAGGTGGGTATGGTAAAAATAATATATAAGAATTTTCGTAAAATTTCGGAGATAACATGATGATAAAGAAAAGATTTTTATCGATAATAAGCAGTCTTTTGACAATGTCTTTACTGCTGACTGCCTGTGGCGGAAGCGGAAAGGTAAATTCGGACGGTTCACTGAGCGGAAATGATGTTGAGGTGTCGACTGAAAACAGTGCCGTTGCATTGGATTCCACCGGCAAGTATGTTCTTGATGAGGTTTCGGGAGAAGCCATTGTAAATGATGTTTCTTTTGACAATTATAAAGCCCTTACCATGGGGGATAACAACAGGGTATTTTATGAAATCTTTGTAGGTTCTTTTTCCGATTCTAACGGTGACGGAATCGGGGATCTTCGCGGTATAATTAATCGTTTTGATTATCTTAACGACGGTAATCCCGAATCGGGGAAGAGCCTTGGAATAGAGGGTATATGGCTTTCGCCTATATTCAAATCTCCCAGCTATCACAAATATGATGTGACCGATTATTATACAATCGACGAGAAATTCGGTACCATGGACGATTTGAAGGAGCTTGTAGAGCTTTGCCATGAGAGGAACGTTAAACT
>JAZUJC010000094.1:0-1709 GCA_045642625.1 Lachnospiraceae bacterium | reverse complement strand
AAGTCGGCCGGTTGGGGTATTATTAAGAAATGAAAAACAAAAAAGTATTTTTTACAGAGCTTGGCGTAGTTTTGCTTGCCGGCTTTATTGCTTCGATTCCGTTATTGTTTAAAGGCATTGACGGCACAATATATCAGGATCTTCAGTTTCATCTTTCCAGAATCGAAGGCATTAAGGAAGGACTGAAGGCCGGAGAATTCCCTACAATGATGCAGTCTGTGTGGATGAATGGAAAGGGCTATCCCGTAAGCATTTTTTACGGGGATTTGCTTCTTTATTTCCCTGCATTGTTAAGGCTTATAGGCATTCCTGTCGTTGCTGCCTACAAAATATTTGTGTGGTGCACCAACTTTCTGACTGCCTTTGTTGCACTGGTATGTTTCAAAAGAATAACTCTCAAAATGGGCTTTGGTGCCGGTTTGGCCTCATATTCGGGAAAATCTTTAACCGACTTTAAGGATAAGGCGGTAAGAGGCTCCTGTATTTCGGCATATGTAGCCACCTTTTTATATGTAACCGCTTCCTACAGGCTTATGGATGTTTATGTAAGGGCTGCGGTAGGCGAATACCTATCGTTCATTTTCTTCCCGATAGTAGCACTGGCTATGGTGAATATCCTTGACGGGGATATCGAAGATAAAAGATATATATGGAATTCCCTTCTTTTGGCAGTGGGAATGACCGGATTGATTGAGACCCATCTTCTAAGCACCGTAATGACTGCCTTTTTACTGGCAATTGTATGTGTTTTGTGCTTTAAGAGAACCTTTAGAAAAAGAACTCTTATCTGTATACTGGCAGCGGTAGGAGAGACACTGCTTGTTAATCTGTATTTCCTGGTTCCTTTTGTTGATTATTACATTAACGAGCCTGTTTATGCCGGAAAGGGCGGGGACCATACCTCTGCAATGCAGATCAGATCATCAGGAGCATACATTTCACAGTTTGGTGATTTCTTTGGACACATATTCGGCCGTAATGTTGAGGATGTTAAGCTTAGAATGCAGCTCACAGTGGGCCTGGCACTAACCCTTTCTTTAATAGTCTGTTTCGTTCTTTTTGTTGTTAAATACAGAAAGTATAAGGTGTTTGTGCTGGGAGTTATGTCGGTTTTGACTTTGTTTATGGCCACAAACCTGTTCCCGTGGAATTCTCTTGAGGGTTACACGAGGCTGTTTAAGCTTTTGTCCAAGGTTCAGTTTCCCTGGAGATATTTGGCGGCAGCAGTATTTTTTATTTCTGTTTTGACCGCAATTATACTGTCGGGCTTATACAGGGACAAAGAAAAACTCGGTATTATAGCGGCATCAGTGCTTGTACTGGCGGCACTGTCTACCACAATTTCTTTTGCATCAAATTATAAAAAGGATTATTACAGGGTAGATTATAAGACCTATGATGAGATTGACTCCGGATATATGGGAGCCTGTGAATATTTAAAACCGGGAACAGAACTTATTATAACGGAATATGTTCCCGAAAATAGCCACCTGGACAGCTACAGTGTTGTGGCAAACAGGGACAACAGTGTTACCGTGAATGTGGTCAACAAGGGTGAAGCCTCGGTAGTTCAGGTTCCAAAGCTTAATTACAAAGGCTATGTTGCCAAAGATTCGGAGGGAAAGAGGCTTACCGTTTCCAACGGTTATCTTAACCTTATCAATGTAGAAGTACCGGCCGGGTACAGCGGTAATATTACCGTGGCTTTT
>JAZUJC010000093.1:0-6111 GCA_045642625.1 Lachnospiraceae bacterium | reverse complement strand
CCCCCGCAGTATAAAACGCAGTTGGATGAAGCCGCAAAAGTTATAGCAGAAACAATAACCTCATCCCCAGGCTTAATCCCGATTGCCATACAGGCCATATGAAGAGCGGCCGTTCCGTTCGAACACGCAACCGCATATTTTGCGGTTGTAATATCGCAAAGCTTTTTCTCAAGCTCGGTAATCTTGGGACCACAGGTAAGATAGTTGCTCTTTAAGGTATCAACCACAGCCTGAATATCGTCATCATCAAGCCACTGCTTGCCGTATGATATTTTGTGAGCGCTGTCCCTTACAGGAGTTCCGCCCTTTATTGCCAGTAATTCCATTTCTATCAATCTCCTCTTCACAACAGGTTGCAGAAACGTGATTTTTCATATTTTCTGTTTGGGCATACTTCCACCCATAATCTATTAAATTTTAACACGATTTGAGTAGGGTTTCCACTACTTTAAGGTTTCTTAAAGAAATAATCACAAAAAACAAAAACAGGATTAATCAGTTATTCATTTACTGATTAATCCCGCTTCCAATCATATTTTATTTTGCCTTATAACGGTTTTCCCCAAGCACCAATAAACTTAGGAGTTTAAATCGTTTTACTATCAAATAGCATATATATGCGCCGATAAATCCGATAAAGAATTTGGCACCCACGACCACAAAGTAGTTAAGCTGCAGCTTACTCCAAAATATGGTACGCACCACAACCTGAATCATTCCATGAAAAATGTATATTCCCATAGACGCTTTACCAAAAGAAATAAGCAGATTCTTCTCGGTATATACCACGCTCATAGCCACCGCATAAACAAAAGCACTGCCAAATATTCCCGTCAACGGTGTTATATCAAAGCCGTAAATCACATATCGATTTAATGCCCAGAATCCAAGCCAAAGCACCATAGGAATCGCCACTGTAATTATCTTACCGCATCTAGCAATCATCCCACGGGTAAAAGAAAGCACCGGCTCATAATTCTGCTTGATATATATACCCAGCACATAAAACAGGAAGTATTTAAGTGTTTCATAAATATACGGGACATGCGGATTAAATGCAAATGCCACAATTGAGATTACAAAAGAAAAAATCGCAACCAATAAAACAGATTTTTCCGTAACCAAAAAATGAGCCAGAACAGAACAAGCGAATAAAACATACAGGAACCAGAGTCCTTCATCAGGATTTGTTCCCAGCAGTATTTTCCACAGCTGCTTTACATCAAATGGAAAGCGTGCAAAAGCACTTAATGCCATTTTCAACGGCATATAGCATAACCCAACAAAGAAGTATGGAACCATAAGCCTTACAAACTTATTTCTTATTACGTTCTTTTTACCCCGCGTTATTCCGGAAAGGAAGCCTGATATCATAAAGAACATAGGCATATGAAAGCTGTAGATGAGAGTATACAAAATAGTTCTTAATTCGCTCTCCTCGCCTATATGAGAGGTAGTGTTGTATGCAAGTGCATGGCCCAAAACCACTAAAACAATGGTAATCCCCTTTAGAAAATCAATCTCTTTATAATATTTTTTCTCGATGCCATTTGATACAGTACTACTCATAAACACTCCGTTTCATATAATCTGCCGATTCATATCTATGCAACCAGACACCAATTAACAATTGTCACCAATGAAAAAGCAACATATCCTATCAAAACAATATTTCTGATTATTCCGGTCACCTTCTTATTACCCCTGTCACAGATAGCCATCGCGATAATCGGTGGAACCATTACGAACTGAACATACCTGATGTTCATACTGCATTCATGTGGGTAAGTGTATGCAAAAGAAAAATATGAGTACATCATAACAAGCCAGCTAAACACCCACAAAAGTCTGAGTGCCGCATCCTTTTCCGCTGCCGGTTCGTTTTCTTTTCCGATTTTAAACAGTTTACCAAGAATATAAACCCTGATAAATGCCACAAATGCCCATACCGCAACAACCAGATTAATAAACATCATGGCAAAACAGCTAAGCTTCCCAATTGTGGAGAAGTCAGCCAAATCACACTCACCAAGTGCACCAGTCCTAAACATCTGAATCCAGATATTCCATCCCATTCCAATGCTTCCGTGTGAGAGATTCTTTAAAAGTTCAACCGGATTAGGGAAAAACATTCTCTGAAAATCCGAATACATGCCAACATACTGGGGGCTGGTATCCGGCAGAAAAGCAATATATGTAGGGGGCATTCCGAATTTGACATAACAGCGTATTACCCAGCTAAGACCTATCGGAACGCAAATCATTCCGAAAATCATATATTGAACAAACCGTTTTGCCGGAAATTTTTTACCCTTTATCCACTCAATAATAAAATCGTAAATAAACAAAATGCCGATTGGTACAGCAATCAGACCGGCGGACAGTTTTGAAAGCATTCCAATTCCGATGGACATAGCCACACCGATAATATCCTTGTAGGATTTGGTGCGATGCCAGCGAAGAGCCATCCAAATTGCAAGCATTTGGAACATAAAGCCCGCACCGTCATTATTTAACGACCCGGCCGTCATAATGAGCGTAGGCTGAAATGCAAATATCATTAACGCCAGCGCCCTTCCTTTTTCGCTAACTCTTGTTTCGCAAAGAATCCTGTCAAATACCAAAAGAGTGACAACGGAATAAATTAATGTCACATATTGCGCTGCTTCCATAAGGCTCTGGGTTTTATCAGTAAATAGTCCCACAAAGCTTATCCAGAGTGCACAAAGTATATGATGTACAGGAGGATGATTAAACTGATACACCTGCCTTGGATCAAATCCAGGCAGAGCCTTATATTTTGCCAGCCAGAAGGCATATCCAAGATGCCCTGTCAGCACATCGTTGTCCATATCAACGGTACCGATATCGTACTGGGCAAAGTTAACCACAGGCATAAATATAACGTAAAGAAGCCGGACAAGAATTCCGGCTAAAATAATAACGATTATTGGATTTTTAAGTTGTTTATACAGAGTAAAACTCTTTGTACCATTCTGCAAATCGTCTGATTCCTTCCCTGAGGCTTGTATCGGGTTTAAAGCCAAAATCCCTTTCAAGGGCGCTTGTATCAGCATATGTGACAGGTACGTCACCCGGCTGCATCGGAACCAATTCCTTATGAGCCTCAAAATCATAATCCGCGGGTAAAACACCGGCTTTAACCAGTTCCTGCTGCAATATATCCACGAAATCCAGCAAATTTTCAGGATTATTATTTCCGATATTGTAAATAGCATACGGAGGAACCGGCAAACCGTCTGCACCTGTAGCCTTCGAAGGAGCTCCCTGCATAACCCTCACAATGCCTTCAACTATATCATCAATATATGTGAAATCCCTTTTACAGTTTCCATAGTTAAAAATCTTGATGCTTTCACCCTTAAGAAGCTTATCCGTAAATCCAAAATAAGCCATATCCGGTCTTCCGGCAGGGCCATATACGGTAAAAAATCTAAGTCCGGTGGCCGGAATATTGTAGAGCTTACTGTATGCATGAGCCATCAGCTCATCAGACTTTTTTGTGGCTGCGTAAAGAGACACAGGATTATCAACCTTATCCTCTGTTGAATAGGGTATCTTAGCATTTGTGCCGTACACTGAACTGGAGGATGCATAAACCAAATGCTGAACTCCCGGCTCGCCATTGTCATACGAATGCCTGCAGGCCTCCAAAATATTAAAGAAACCTACAATATTGGATTCAATATAAACATCCGGGTGCGTAATAGAATATCTTACCCCGGGCTGTGCAGCCAGGTTTACAACTACATCGGGCTTATAACGACCAAACAGATCTTCAATGAGACTTTTATCGGCAATAGACCCCTTCACAAATGTCCACTCCGATCCCTCATGCTCCTGAACGCTCTTCTCAATTTGTGCAAGACGCCACTCTTTGATACTGACATCATAATAGTCATTAACATTGTCAATTCCTATTACGTGAATATCATCGACAGTATTTATTAATCTGAGGGTCAAATTAGCGCCTATAAATCCTGCTGCCCCGGTTACCAAAACTGTTTTACCGGTTAATTGTATTCTGTCCATATTGTTTCTACTTTAAACCTCTATTTTAGTTTCGAAAAAAATCTCTTTATTTTAATTCCAAGCTTAACAGGCAGATTGCCAATGCTCATTTTACGATAGCTTTGTCGACTTTTTCTCCGCACGCTTTCAGAAAAATCATCAACCAAATAGCATTTCGCTTGGTACTCAATTATATATTCCCGCAAATCCATCGGTTTTCGGCGCAATTTAGTGCCCATTCTACGTAACAGTTTATCTTCAGGCGCGAAGCCGAAGGTCTTGTAAACAGACGCACAAACAGGCATTTCATATGAATCCAGCCTTTGCTTTAAACTGCCTTCCACAGATTCAAACTCAATATTTTTATCAGGAAAAAGAAAACTGAGAGTTTGCCACGCAACATATTCCAAAAAATAGTTTGTAGGATGATTGGGATCAAAAAACAGTTGCCGACTCGTATGCTCTCTTTCGATGAAGTCGGAAACCTTAATATCCCAGTCCGTTTCTCTCATCCTGACCTTATCTATAAAGCCTTTGTATTGGCCTTCCAAATCTTCAGAAAGAAAATAATCGGAGTTTTCATAATCTTCTATTATCTGACTAACGTCTTTTCCCGCATTAATCCCGTTATCAATTATACAATCACGGAAAAAGAAGGTCTTTCTTGCTTTTTCATCTCTAAGTTCTGTTGCTTCGTAATATTGGGGAAAAAAGCATTTGGGGAGGTGATACACATTCGGAATGGCAATTACCTTGCAATCAGGTTTAAGCATTTTGATAATATTTTCCGATGCAAATTCCTTTCCGTATCTGTTATCTATCTTAATACTCTGATGAATAAATAAATCACAATCCCCAAAAGTACCCGGTTCAAAAAAGGAAGCATCTTTTATTTCCTGTATGGCAGGAATTTCACAGACCGAATAATTTTCGGAAAAAACAGCATTGTTTTTCAATATATCTTTTATGGCATTGGCATGACAATTACCATATATTATTGCTTTTTTCACCGTATTCACCTTATTTAACCGGAACCTTCACTACTATTTTTCTAATCTTCTTAGGTGCATCCACAGCAATAGCACCTCGGTGCGCATCTTCAGGATATAAAACAGCCACATCTCCGGGGTTTAGCACGCTGACTGCTCCCCCGTTATAATCGTAAAATGTAATGTCCTTATCCGCATCATAAGGTTTAACTACAGCTTTCTCCATAGCGCTTACGTCTTCGGTAAGCATTACCTCGTGACCATATATAATATACTGTACATCAATATATCTGGTATGGGTTTCATACATCGACGCTCCAAAAGGCTTTGTGATATACGACATTACATTTGCTATTACACCGTTTTCCAGTTCATAGCGTCCGTCCTTAACAACACCCGGGTTAAAGGATACTATATAATCATAGGCTTCTTTGGACACTTCTCTTACCACATCAAGACCGGCCTCATTTTCTTTTGCCACATACCAGTCGATAAACTCTCTTACAGCTCCCTGTCCCGCCCTATTTAAGCACACATAATCGGCAATTTCTTTTATTCCCTTTATTGCATCAGCAGGGCATGCCACCAGCCCTCCGGCTTCGTGAACAGGTTCCATAACCTTTAAATCAAGAATATCGTCACCGATATAGGCCACATTTTTTAGTGATAATCGTTCATCCCCGGAATACTTTTCAATAACTTCCATAAGCTTTGCGAGCTTTTCCCTGCAGCCCTGATACAGTTCCGTAATACCCAGTTCTTTGCAGCGTTTTTCCAAAATATCGCTTTTTCTGGCGGTAATAATTACAGGGATAATACCATAATCAGGAAGAATGTCTTTTATGCCACAACCGTCCTTGATATCGAAGGCCTTAAAGAGTTCTCCCTCATTACCCATATATATTTTTCCGTCTGTTAATGTACCATCAACATCTAATACCAAAAATTTAATTGAACTTTTCATTTGCCTTTTCACATCTTTTAGTCAATTTATTATCAATCCAGCTAACAAGTTTCTTTTCCGGAAATCCCAATAGTATCTTTCGTAAAGACTCCACTGTTCCACATACGCAAAGTCGGAGGCCAAGCG
>JAZUJC010000092.1:0-20159 GCA_045642625.1 Lachnospiraceae bacterium | reverse complement strand
AAAAGGATTGTCTTCCTAAGACCGCTTGGCCTCCGACTTTGTCGGAAGATTTTCCTTGACTAATTCTTCGGCGGAACCATAACTTGAAATGCTGACAGCATAATTGTTTAAAAAGAAAGAACAGTCGGATAATACATAAATATTCCTGCTGATTTGATTAGCAAGATATGCTCGTCTTCTTTCTATGTTTAAGCTTCTGTCAAAATCGGATTCCTGCACATATACTTCAACGGTGGGCATTAATGCTGTAAGCCTTTCGGCGCATGCAACCGCATCGTAATTATCCACTAAAGATTCTATGGCACAGCAGGACAGCATTTCATTCACATCGCAGTCTCTTAAGGCTTCAAGATAGTGCTCTGCGGCAGCAACCGGAGATTTAAATCCGTTTCCTTCAATGCTTGCGGACGAGTTTCCGGAGCCTCCTTTTTTAGGCTTAAGCCCTGTGATAACCAGTATAACTACAGCGATAACCAGCATTGCCAGGGTAATAATAAAGGCAGGGAAGAAGGACTTTTTCTTCTTCTCAGTACTGCTTGCAGCCTGGTAAATGGGCTGAGCAGCAGGCTGATAAACAGGCTGGGCCTGCGCGTTGTTCTGTATATACTGCATTCCGCAAAGGGGACATACAGTCGCATTGTTGGGAATCTGGTTACCACAGTTTGCACATATCATATTGCGTTTCTCCGTAATTTAAAAATGAATAACAGTTATCTTCCGGTAATAATCCAGGGTGAGGGCTGAGCATCAAAGTTGTGCTTTGCATTCAGCTTGGAAACACCAATCTGGATAACTTCGGGGTCGTCAAGGCCCAGGCTTGCAAACAGCTTGGGCATACTGCCTGCTGTTACGAAATCCAGAGTGTAAATAACGAATTCCATATCGGGATTGATGGAAAGCATATATTTCATTTCCTGTTCCATGCTGGCTGATGCCACCAGCATTGTTACATCGGGAATGGGAAGTCCCTTCATGGAATCCTCGTCTATATGATCAATAATCTTAACGTTGTTTAAACCGAACTGTTCCACATTGTCTTCCAGGGCACGGCGGTCATTTTTGTTGTATTCAACAGCAATAACGGTGCCTTCGCCGTCAAGAATGGCAGCCTCGATAACGATGGACTCACCGGAAATTACGCAAATATTTTTTCCTTCTTCAATCTGCATTTTAGAAAGAATGACGGCTCTGATTTCTGAGCCTACGTATCTTACGGAGCCGGGGGTAAATACGCTGTTATCCATGCCGAATTTAACGGTGGAACGGGCGTTTTTGTTAAAAATAAGCATACCTGCCGAAGCGTTGATTCCACGGTCAATCATTTCAGATACGAGGTTTTGCTTAATGGGGCCGCTGGGTTCACTGCCTTCGTTGTAAATAACGGTGCAGTCACCAAGGCCTGCGTTGTACATTCTGTAGAAAATGTCGGGATGACCGGCTTCCGTGAAGACAAGTACACATCTGTGAGCTTCGACGGTAGGAATAATATTTTTGTTCTTTCTGGTAATATCAAGGAGCTTAACATGCTCTAAATCCACTTCGGTGTTGTCGCTAAAGTACTGAAGCCATGAAATAATATGAGTGTTAGTAAATAACTGATCCATATTGTAATCCTCCAATATACGGCCCCTTCTATGTGAGTATGACATATCAGGGCTGAAAAATTATTATCTTGCGCATTTGTACTGTAAATCTTCCCAACGTCTGTCTACTTCGGCCTGGAACTGAGCGATTAAATCTTCGTTGCCGGGCTTGAACAGGTGCTTGAAACGACCCTGTTCTCTAAGGAAGTCTTCGATGGGAAGCTTCTTTTTGGGCTCATAGTTAAGAGTCCATTTACCGTGCTCAACCTCGAACAAAGGCCAGTAGCAGGTATCAACAGCCAGCTGACAAATTTTCATAATGTCGGCTGTATCGTATCTCCAACCACGGGGGCAGGGAGTCATAAGATTTAAAAAGCTTGCACCCTCGGTATAAATAGCTCTTTCAGCCTTAAGGTGAAGGTCCTTGAAATCTTTTGTAAAGGTACTCTGGCCAACATAGGGAACATCGTGGTCGGCAATAATGCTTGCCAAATCCTTTCTGTTCTGCATTTTACCGTTGGACTGACTTCCTACGGGAGTAGTTGTTGTATCGGCATACATAGGTGTTGCGGAAGAACGCTGAATACCGGTATTCATGTAAGCGCCGTTGTCGTAGCACACATAAACCATATCGTGACCACGCTCCATTGCACCGGAGAGTGACTGGAAACCGATATCATATGTACCGCCGTCACCACCGAAGGTGATGAACTTAAAGTTGGCATCAGCGGGAAGCTTGCCTCTTTTCTTTAATGCTTTATAAGCAGTTTCAACACCGCTTAAGGTAGCTCCTGCATTTTCAAATGCATTGTGGATGTAGCTGTCTTCCCATGCGGTATAGGGATACATATAGGTGGAAACCTCAAGACATCCTGTTGCGTTACCGATTACTGCATAATCGCCTTCGTGGAGAGCTCTTAAAACGGCCCTTACACCGATGGTTGCGCCACAACCGGCACACATACGATGACCGGGAGCCAAACGCTCGGGCTTATTCATTACCTCTTTTAAATTATATCCTGCCATATTACTTTACCTCCTTACTACGAAGACCGATGTAGCGATGCTGTTTCACTTTCTTTCCGTTTTCAACAACATCCTTAAGCTCATCGAAAATTTCGTAAGCGGTTTCTACGGTAAAGTCACGACCGGCAAGGCCGTAGGTATAGCAAACGGTTTCAATCATTACTTTGCTTCTGTAAAGGCCTGCGGTAACCTCACTTGCAAGAGGTCCGCCGTGGCCGTTGTAACTTTCGGTACGGTCCATAATAGCCACTGCCTTGCAGCCTTTAAGCGCTTCGGTAATTTCCTCGGCAGGGAAGGGACGGAATACTCTTAACTTAAGTACACCTACCTTCATGCCCTTTTCGCGAAGGTCGTCAACCGCCTGCTTGGCAGTACCGGCTGCAGAACCCATGATTAACATGATATAGTCGGCGTCTTCGGTTTTGTATTCTTCAAAAAGCTCAAAGCCTCTTCCGAATTTTTCTTTAAACTTCTTAGCTACTTCGATGATAACAGCCTTGGAATTTTCCATAGCCATTTCCTGGTTGTAGCGGGCTTCCATTGCGTAGTTGCTTACGGAATAAGGTCCTACGGCGATGGGCTTGCCGGGATTTAAAAGAAACTCTTCAGGATTGTATTCGCCTACAAATTCTTTTACAGAAGCATCGTCTTCAAGAAGAATGTTTTCTACAGCGTGGCTTGTGATAAAACCGTCCTGACAAATCATTACGGGAAGATGTACGTTTTTATCTTCGGCAATGGGGTATGCTTGGATGAAGTTATCGTAGGCTTCCTGGTTGTTTTCGGCATAAATCTGAATCCAGCCGGTGTCTCTTGCGCCCATACTGTCAGAGTGGTCGCAGTTGATATTGATGGGACCGGAAAGAGTTCTGTTTACAAGGGCAAGCACTAAAGGCATACGATTGGAAGCAGCAAGTAAAAGCTCTTCCCACATAAGGGCAAGGCCGGCACTGGAGGTGGCTGTAAGGCTTCGTGCACCGGCAGCCTCGGCACCGATAGCGGCACTCATTGAAGAGTGTTCACTTTCTACGGGAATAAATTCTGTATCCATTTCGCCGTTGGCAATATAAGTTGACACCATCTGAGGAATCTCTGTAGAAGGCGTTATGGGGAATGCGGGCATTACGTCCGGATTAATCTGTCTGATGGCAAAAGCAACTGCTTCATTGCCGGACATACGATCTTTTTTTGACATATTTTAACCTCCTACTGTCCTTCACGCATTTCGATTGCACCGAAGGGGCATGCTTTTACACATATGCCGCAACCCTTGCAGTGGTCGTAATCGAAATCGGAACGCTTTGAATCTTTTACGGGAATTGCGCTGTCGGGGCAGACAGGTGCACAAAGAAGGCACTGCTTGCACTTTTCGGCACAAAATACCGGGGTATTGGTTCTCCATTCGCCGGTTTTAAAATCCTTTGAGGTTGCCTGGGCGAACATCATAAGACCTTCGGTAAGGTCCTCGCAAGGAGATTTTTCGTTAATATTTTTAACATCTGTTCTCATTAAAGTACCTCCCCCAGTTCTTCTATGGTTTTTGTTAAGGCTTTCATATTTCCGTCAATAACTTCAGGCTTCTTGGCAAATTTATGCTCATAAGAAGCTCTCATTTCGCTTATGAACAGGTCTGTGTCCATAACCTTGCCTACGGCAACCGCAGCTGCCAGCATGGGAGAGTTGGGGAAATATTTGCCAAGGGTTTCAACGGAGATTCTTCTTGCATCTACGGTATATACGTTTCCCTTGTAACCGTTAAGGAGCGGGCGGATCTCATCGGCACTTTTTGCGGTGTTAACGATGATTGAGCCTTCCGCCTTAAGCCCTGCGGTTACATCAACTGAGGTCAGTAAGGTTTCATCCACAACGACAACAAGATCGGGGAAGTAGATGTTTGAGTGAACTCTGATTTCTTCTTTGCTTATGCGGTTATAAGCTGTTATGGGTGCACCCATTCGCTCGGGGCCGTACTCGGGAAAGCCCTGTACGTAAGCACCGGTTTTGAAGGCAACATCGGCCAAAAGAAGGGCTGCTGATTTAGCACCCTGACCACCACGGCCATGCCATCTGATTTCAATTCCTTTACTATTCATTTTTTATCCTTTCATTACCTATACATTATTAATAGGTATAAAAATTCGCTTATCCGATATAATAACATTGAAATGCCCCAAAATACAAGGGAAATGTTGCTGTTTGGGCGGTTAGGGTTATAATAAAAATAAGTGTTAAGCGAAAGGCAGGATGACAAATGAAAGAAGTACTGTTATTGGGTGATTCATTAAGAATGGGCTATGAGCCATTTGTACGGGCTAATCTTGAAGGAAAGGCCAATGTAAGCGGTCCCGAGGAAAACGGACGTTGGGCGGGATATACCTTGAACTCCTTCAGATTTTGGATTCCTTCGCTTCCAAAACCGGATATTATTCACTGGAACAACGGTCTTTGGGATTTGGGCGATGATTACGGATTAGGCAGGCCTTTTTCCCTTCCCGAGGAGTATGAATCCGCCCTTGAAAGAATGGTTTTGGTAATAAAAAAGCTTTTTCCTGAGGCGCAGATTATAATGGCAACCACCATGCCTACCGACAATCCCGATACATCAGGAATTATTGCTTACAATGATATTTTAAAGTCGGTTGCAGCCAGATATGATATCCCGGTAAATGATTTATTTCCGCTTATCGATGGAAATACCGATAAATATGTGGGCCCGGATCACATTCATTTTAACGAAGAGGGCTTTAAGCTTGTGGCCGATAAGGTGACAAAAGAAATAGGAAAGTATTTGTAAAACATGACTGACAAGACTTATGAAATGACAACAAGAGAGCAGGCCCTTGAGTATGCACTTTCTTTTGACGGAGCATATTTGGATACTCCTTTCAAAGACCATAACTGGAAGCTTGTCAGGTTTTCAGATAATAAAAAGGCGTTTTTGTGGAGTTATGAGAGAAACGGTTTTATTAACCTGAATTTGAAGATGGACCCTACGGAAGCTGTTTTTTGGCGCAACGCCTATAAATCGGTGGAACCGGGGTATCATCTCAATAAGGAGCACTGGAGTACTGTTATATTGGACGGAACGATACCGGACAGCGACATTAAGATAATGATTGCTCAAAGCTATGATCTGGTGTCTGACAGTCCCACCAAACGTATTTATGAGGCGGTTAAGAAAATACCCAAGGGTATGGTGGCTACCTACGGTACTGTGGCACAGCTTGCAGGGGACCGAAAAATGGCAAGAGCGGTAGGAAACGCACTCCACAAGAATAAGGACCCGATGAATGTGCCCTGCTACAGGGTAGTAAATTCAAAGGGTGAGCTTTCCGGTGAATTTGCTTTTGGAGGTTTGGGAGCTCAGGCCCGGCTTTTGGAAGCAGACGGAATACAGGTTAGAAACGGCAGGGTGGATTTATCGGTTTATGGCTGGGACGGTATAGGAAACCATAATTACCAGATATAATCAAAACGTATAACTAATAACCGTAGCAATATGATATTATTATATGCGGCGTTACCGATGTTGTGACAGAATGCCGGGCAGCATGGCGGGTTTGCTTAACAGCTATGACTTTATTTGATTACAGGAAAAAATATGAAAATATCAGATATATTAAAAGACAACAAATTTAAGATTTCTTTCGAGGTGTTTCCGCCTAAAAAAGAAACTTCATGGGACAATGTAAAAGCGGCAACCGAAGAAATTGCCAAGCTTAATCCGGCTTTTATGTCAGTTACTTACGGAGCGGGTGGCGGAACAAGCAAATATACCTTGGACATTGCCAAAAATATAGAGAGTAAGTTTGATTTTCCCATGCTTACACATCTTACCTGCGTATCTTCGGACAAAGAAACCGTGGCAAATCACATTGAAGAGATGCGCGCCGCAGGAATTCGCAATGTAATGGCTTTAAGAGGGGATTTGACCCCTGAACTGGAGGCTACAGATCGCAGCCAATGGGCTTATACCAATGCTGTACAGTTAGTCAGACAGTTAAGAGAATCGGATTATGATTTCTGCATCGGGGGAGCCTGCTATCCCGAAGTTCATCCCGAAAGTGCCAATCAGAGGGAAGATATTAAATATCTTAAAGAGAAGGTTGATGCGGGGGTGGACTTCCTTACCACTCAGATGTTTTTTGATAATAATCTTTTCTTTAACTTTTTATATAAAATACGTGAAGCCGGCATTACGGTACCGGTTTTGCCCGGAATTATGCCCATCACCAATGCCAATCAGGTAGAGCGTGCGATTAAGCTTTCGGGTTCATTTATGCCCCAGAGGTTTAAGTCTCTTGTGGATAAATTCGGAAGTGATCCCGAGGCAATGAAGCAGGCCGGCATTATTTACGCTACGGATCAGATTATTGATTTGTATGCTAACGGTATTACCAATATTCATGTTTACTCTATGAATAAGCCGGATGTTGCAAAGGGAATACAGGATAATCTGTCAGCAATTCTTGGAAAAGAGTTTGTTTAATGTTAAATATCGATGAAAGACTGTATGTAAAAAAATATACAAAGACGCCGGACAATCCGCTGGTATTTAAGGTAAATGAGCGGGAGGTCTGGCGTTATTGCGGTTATTTTGGCCCTTTGGACGATAAGAAGGACGAGCTTGGCCGCTTATATGATGATGCCGGGGCTGAGACTGCCAAGGCACTTTCATATTCGCTTTGCTACAGAACACTGCCTGTCAGTGAACTGAAGCCCGGCGGGGCATTGGAGTTTCTGACTGTATCAAAACAGGTGGTAAAGCTTCTTGATGGCTGCAGTCATGTGGTTCTTTTTGCCGCTACGGCGGGAATCGGTATAGACAGGGCAATCGGGCGGTGGCAGAAAATTTCACCCACCATGGCTCTTTTGATGCAGGGTTTTGGAGCTGAAAGAGTTGAGGCCCTTTGTGATGACTTCTGTAACGGTTACAGGAATACTATCCTGGGCATTGACGACATGAATAAGGGAGAGGCAACCGTAAACACCGTGGCGACGCCCAGATTTTCACCGGGGTACGGTGATTTGCCTATTGAAACTCAGCAGAATTTCTTTACAATTTTGGATATATCACATTTACTGGGAATTTCTCTCGGTGAGGGCTGCTTTATGAAGCCTTCAAAGTCGGTGACGGCGCTGTTTGGAATTAAAGAGGTATCTTCGGAGGAGCAGTTACGCCTGGAGAAATGCGGGGAATCGTTACCAAGACACGATTGTTCCATGTGCAGTAAAACAGATTGCGAATTAAGAGCATAAATAAGGAGCAGACAGAATATATGAGCAACGGATTGAGCGTTCTTGAGCATATAAACAGCAAAATAACATATCTTGACGGTGGAATGGGAAGCCTTTTGCAGGCAAGAGGACTTAAGCCCGGAGAACTTCCGGAGCGCTGGAATGTGACCCATGCCGAGGATATTATTGATATCCAGAAATCGTATTTTGATGCCGGTACCAATATTGTTCTTGCCAATACCTTCGGTGCCAATTCTCTTAAATTTGACGATGAGGAGCTTACTGCGCTTATAACCGCTGCCATTGCCAACGCAAGGGAAGCTGCAAAGCGCTCCACAGGCTTACAGGAAAAGTATGTGGCCCTTGATATAGGCCCTATGGGCAAGCTTCTTAAGCCCTATGGCGATTTTGAGTTTGAGGATGCAGTGGCTGTATATGCGAAAACCGTTCAAATAGGTGATAAAGCCGGTGCCGATTTAATATTCATTGAAACCATGAATGACAGCTACGACACCAAGGCAGCCCTTCTTGCAGCCAAGGAAAACAGCAGCCTTCCGGTATTTGTGTCCAATGCATACGGTGAGGACGGAAAGCTTATGACAGGTGCTTCTCCGGCGGCTATGGTGGCCATGCTTGAGGGCATGCATGCCGACGCAATCGGCGCCAACTGTTCTCTTGGCCCCAAGCAGTTAAGGGGAGTAGTGGAGGAGTATTTAAAGTATGCCTCAGTTCCTGTTTTGTTAAAGCCCAATGCCGGTCTTCCCCGAAGTGAGGGCGGTAAAACCGTATACGATGTTTATCCGCCGGAATTTGCTCAGGATGTAAAAGAATATATTGAAATGGGCATAAGAATCTGTGGCGGCTGCTGCGGAACTACCCCTGACTATATACGTGAAACCGTGAATCTGACTAAAGATATTACCCCGGTTCCCGTAACGGAAAAGAATCATACATTAATAAGCTCCTACACTCATGTTGTAGAGTTTGATCAGTCTCCCATACTTATCGGTGAGCGTATTAATCCCACCGGTAAAAAGCGCTTTAAGGAAGCGTTAAGAAACAATGAGATTGATTATATTTTAAAAGAAGGCCTTACCCAGCAGGAAAAGGGTGCGCATGTACTTGATGTAAACGTAGGCCTTCCCGAAATTGACGAAGTTGCAATGCTCAGCACTGTAACCTACGAGCTTCAGTCAATTATCGATCTGCCCCTTCAGATTGATACCACAGACGCGGTAGCCATGGAGACTGCGCTTAGAAGATACAACGGTAAAGCCATGATCAACAGCGTAAACGGCAAGGAGGAGATTATGAATGAAATCTTCCCTCTTGTTAAAAAGTATGGCGGTCTGGTGGTGTGTCTTACACTTGATGAAGACGGTATTCCCGAAACTGCCGAAAAGCGTGTGGAAATAGCAAAGAATATTATCAGAGTGGCAGAAGGCTATGGTATCAAAAAGAAAGATTTGATTTTTGACACTCTTGCGATGACCGTAAGTGCCGATTCGAAGGCTGCCCTGGCAACCCTTCAGGCTCTTCACACAATAAAAACGGAATTAGGCTGTCACACCTCTTTAGGTGTTTCAAATGTTTCTTTTGGCCTGCCCAACAGAGAAGTAATAACTGCGGCATTCTTTGCTCTGGCACTTGAACAGGGACTTTCGGCAGCGATTATGAACCCCAATGCAGCCGAAATGATGAAAACATATTACTGCTACAGAGCCCTTCACGGGTTGGATGATAATTGTACCGATTATATCGAAAACATCGGGAAATATGTGTCTGTGGCGCCTGCGGGAGCGAGCACAGCAGTGGCCGGCAGTCAAGGCGGTACAGCTTCGGAAAATGCAGCGGGCCGGACCTCAGGGTTAAGCCCCCTTCAGCATGCTATTGTAAAGGGCCTTAAGGAACAGTCTGCAACCATTACAAAAGAGCTTCTTTTGACAGAAGAGCCTTTAAACATTGTAAACGGTCAGATAGTGCCTGCTCTTGATATTGTGGGTCAGGGATTTGAAAAGAAAACCATGTATCTTCCCCAGCTTCTTATGAGTGCGGAAAGTGCGCAGTTTGCCTTTGCCGAAATTAAGAAGCAGATGGAAAAAACAAGCGGCGGCGGAGCTTCAAAGGGTAAGTTTGTAATTGCTACCGTTAAGGGTGATATTCATGATATAGGCAAGAACATAGTGAAGCTGATTTTAGAAAACTATGGCTTTGACGTAATAGATCTTGGTAAGGATGTGGATCCGGAGGCTGTGGTTGAGGCAACCATAAAGCACAAGGCACCCCTGGTGGGTCTTAGCGCTCTTATGACAACAACGGTTCCTGCCATGGAGGAGACTATAAAGCAGCTTAGAAAGGATGCTCCCTGGGTAAAGGTTGCCGTAGGCGGTGCAGTTCTTACTCAGGAATATGCCGACCGGATCGGGGCTGATTTTTACGGTAAGGACGCAATGGCAACAGTGCGATATGCACTAAGCGTTGTGGAAAAATAACGATGGCATTAAAAATTATTCGACAAAACAGTGTACAACTAAATACGGTCGCTGATGCGGAAATTCACGAATACTATAGGGATATGCTGACTGAGGCTGCCGCCAATGGTTTGCAATCGATTATTATACCGCTTGCCCCGGTGGAGGAATGCGATTATCCAAAAGAGGTGAGCCTGCGTATTGCCGTAGATGCAATCAGGGAATTTCTGGAAACCCACGACATGCAGGTAAGCCTTATGGTTCCCGATGATTCGGACAGCAGAAATGCCGACGGGTACGGGTTAGGGCTTGACGAATATATTAATCGTAATTTTGTACCGGCGCCTGAATTTTTTATGCCAAGCATGGCAAAACCGAGAGTTGAGCCGCTAAAAGAAGGGAAAACAGGGGGTATTTTTGCCAATCTCCTTGGCCGAAAGGAGTCTGTAAAGTCAGAAAAAAGAAACGCCTGCGTTGAGCTAAGAGAGAATGACTTTGCCGGCAGCCTAATGGCGCCAGGTGAGTCCTACAGCGCATTATGCGAAACGGAGGAATACGATTACAGTAAGCTTGATGAGCGTATGGCTCATATCAAGGATACTTTTTCGCAGTACCTTTTGTATCTTATAGAGTCTAAGGGAATGACGAATGCGGAGGTTTATAACAGGGCAATTATAGACAAGAAGGTTTTTTCAAAAATAAAAAACAATCCCGATTACCATCCCCAAAAGCTTACCGCAATGTGCCTTTGCGTGGGAGCAAGGCTCAATCTCGATGAAACAAGAGATTTGCTGGCCAGAGCCGGATACGCATTGTCTCCATGTGATAAAACCGATATTATTTTTCAGTATTTTATAGAAAACGAAATATACGATATGATTGAGCTTGATATACAGCTTGAAGAGCATGATTTACCCTGTATAATCGCTTAATTGATGCTGATTTTAAAGGTCGCCGCCGTGGCGACCTTATTTTTTTTCTTTTTGCATATAATGACCTCATCAGATGAAACAGAGCCGGTAAAGAAGCTCAAATACAATCAAACGGAGGTAGTTAAAATGAAAAAAGGATTAACAGAGGTAGTATTTATTTTGGACAGAAGCGGTTCCATGAGTGGCCTTGAGGCGGACACAATCGGTGGCTTTAATTCGATGATAGCCAAGCAAAAGAAAGAAGAGGGTGAGGTTATTATTTCCACAGTTCTTTTTGACGATGTCAGTGAGGTATTGTATGACCGTGTGGATTTAAATAAGATTGAGCCCATGAATGACAATCAGTATTATGTGAGAGGCTGCACAGCACTTCTCGATGCAATCGGCGGTGCAATCCACCATATAGCAACCGTACATAAATATGCCAGAGATGAGGACCGTCCCGAGAAAACAATGTTTGTTATAACAACCGACGGTATGGAAAATGCCAGCCGCAGTTATACATATCACGAAGTAAAGAAAATGGTGGAAAAGCAGAAGTCCAAGTACAATTGGGAGTTTCTTTTTATAGGTGCCAACATAGATGCTATTGATGTGGCAGGTCGATTTGGCATAAAGAAGGACAGGGCAGTCAATTATGTGCATGATGAGCGCGGAACAGCGGCACTTTACAACAGCGTTTCCAACGCAGTCAGCGCTATGAGATGTGCACCCAGCTGCAAGGAAGTTGATGCGATGCTTGAAATGAGCGCCTGGAGTGCCGATATCAACGAAGATTACGAAAAGCGCGGTAAGCATAAGGTATCAAAATTTGCAAGAAAATAGTCATTTTTTTGAACGAGTCATATTTTGCCCCCATGGACTGAAAGATTGATGAACAAATATTTTTGCTTAAGTTTTATAACGAAATTGAAAAAAATAATAATTCATTAAGAAATTAGTACTATTATTTTAGTAATCTGATGTTAATGTATTATCAGATTACTCTATTGAGGAGGACGGAATATGAAAAAGAAAATAGTAAGCCTTTTACTTGCTTTGGCAGTGGCTATGTCAATGCTGGCAGGATGCGGAGGCACCAAGGATACTGCAAACGGAACATCAGCAGGCGGCGTTGAATCAGGTACCGAAGATGCAGGCAACAATGAGGAAACCCAGGAAGCAATAACTGAGGACAACACTCAGACATCAGGCTCAACTTCAGAGAATGCCGGTGGTACCGTTGCAATTACTTTGCTGAATGTTTTTGAACAGGAAGCTGCAAGCGGTAAGGACGTGGAAGCACTTGCCACCCTTCTTTCCGAAAACGATGTGTTCAGCGAGGTTGCAACACTGGTAATGCCTGTGGAAGAGGGATATCTTAATGGTTTTGATGATGAGATAACCGGATTTATCCAGGGGGCAACATTTGCACCTATGATCGGAACAATTCCTTTTGTTGGTTACATATTTGAGACAGAGGATCCGGATGCATTAATTGAAACCCTTGAAGCCCATGCAATGCCTAACTGGAATATTTGTACCGAGGCCGATGAAAAGGTGGTTGCTGCAAGAGGAAACCTTGTATTCTTTGTAATGGCGCCCTATTCATTTGATCAGTAAGAATAAATGGATATAATGTGCTGCTTAAATTGAGTATTAAATACAGTATCGTAATGATATAATAAATGCGTATAATCCATGGAACTGACTTTTGCCGGAAGGTCTTTAGGGCCTGGCTATGTTCCGAAAGGTTATACGCATATTTTTTGCTATAAACGACAGAAAGCCGGTTGGGCAAAAGAACCGGATTTATTAAGTGGGTCAGTGAGGGGCAATATATGAAAAATCGAAAATCGATAATGGCGTTTTCCGCGTTGCTTATTTTGTGTTATCACCTGTGGGCAAATGTTAACCACTCAACAGCGGAAAAGCTTATATTACAGACAAGCTTTGTGGGCGTTGATATGTTTTTCCTTTTGTCGGGGTATTCTCTTGCAAAGCGTGACGCGGGTCCCTACTTTAAGTTTGCATGGTCAAGGTTTAAGGCTGTGTACCTTAAATTCATTATTTTTTCGCTGGTTGCCCTTGTCTATTCGGGTGTAATTCTGGGGGCAAAGAGAGCCTGGAACGTACCAAGATTTTTTAGAGTAATAAGCTGTGTGGAGCTGTTTCAAAAGGGTGGCGGTTCCTTCCTGTGGTTCCTGCCTGCAATAATGCTGTTTTACCTTCTTTTTCCCGTATTTCAAAGGTGCGATAAGAAAAACAGGTGGGTTACACTGGCAGCAGTATTAATATTGTGGTGTGCCGTATCATGGTTTGTAACCTATTGTACCAATTATAAGAGAATGTTTATATTCTGGAACCGGTTGCCGGTATTCCTGCTGGGCTTTTATATTCAAAAAGCTGACAGGTGGGGTGTTCAGCATATTGACAAAAAGAAGATCCCGATTATTAAGCTACTGACAGGTGTGGCACTGGTAGCGATTGGCTATTGTATTGTTTATAAATGGGGCTTTACCGTAAGGCTCAAAACACCTTTTGTGGATATGTTCTATTTGACGGGAATTCCCCTTTCCATGGGTTTTGTTCTTTTGACAAGCTTTATCCCGGAGGTTGCGCCCATAAAATGGCTTGGTTCCTCGACACTTGAAACCTATGCGATTCAGATGATATTCGGATACAATATTGCGATGGGTATCATGGCAAAAATTGTGTTTCTGGGAGACGGTCGTGTGGTAAAGCCATTGGTTGTACTGGCCAACCTGCTTACAATAGTCACAGTGATGGTGGTGTCTGTGGCGGTTCACTATTTATATCAGTTGCTTGAAAAAGCATTAGGCAGGCTTTTCGCAAAAAAGAATAGGATTTGATTATATGACATTAAATGATTTTTTTGCTCAAAACAATAAACTGGCACTGGCATTTTCCGGCGGAACGGATTCGGCGTATCTTCTTTATGCCGCCCACGCTGCAGGAGTCGATGTGTGCGCATATTTTGTTAAAACGGAGTTTCAGCCTCGGTTTGAGCTTGATGACGCTCTGAGGCTTGTTGATGAGATTAACGGGGATTCGTCCCACAAGGTAGGGTTTAAGGTTATTGAGCTTTCTGCCCTGGCCGATCCGGATGTTAAGGCCAACGGTCCCCGTCGCTGCTATTACTGCAAAAGAAGAATTTTTACGGCAATTATGCAGACGGCTCACAGTGACGGCTACACACTGCTGATTGACGGAACAAATGCTTCGGACGATGTAAATGACAGACCGGGAATGAAGGCACTGACCGAGCTTGAGGTAAAATCGCCTTTACGAGAGTGTCAAATTACAAAAGCCATGGTGCGGGAACTGTCAAAAGAAGCCGGCCTTTTTACCTGGGATAAGCCGGCCTATGCGTGCCTTGCCACCAGAATTCCCACCGATACCTGTATAGAAGCGGGGGATCTGGAGCTTACAGAGAAGGCTGAGGGAATACTGGCCGATATGGGATTTAGTGATTTCAGAGTCAGAAAAAACGGGGCAACGGCTAAAATTCAAGTAACGGAGGATGATTTTCCCAAGGTTGTAGCCCTAAAAGAAGAGGTTTATTCAAAACTCAAGCCATTTTATGAGAGTATTGTTTTGGATTTGAAGGTACGATAAACGAGGATAATTATGTTTTTGGAAATATGGGCGGCTTGAATGCTTATATGGTGTGTGGTCATAGCATAGAAAGCCCCAAAACTTATATGGCGGTGGTCATAATATAGAAAGCCCAGAACTTCCGGTGAGGTACATTTTGAAGGATATTGTTGAAATACTTGAACAGGTCAAAAGCGGAGAACTATCCGTTGAAGATGCTCTCCTTGATATAAAAAAGGCACCTTTTGAGGATATAGATTATGCCAAAATTGATTTTCACAGAAAAATCAGGCAGGGTGCGGCTGAAGTTATTTATGGTGCCGGGAAAACTCCGGAGCAGATGATCGGCATCTGCGAGGTAATGAAAAAGAATGATCAGAAAACAATTCTGATTACCAGGCTTGAAAAGGATGCTGCGGATCAGATTAAAGCGGTTCACGGTGATTTGACCTACTACGATACCGCTAAAATCGGTATTGTGGGTGAGATTCCCGCAAAAGACGGCAACGGAAAAATCCTTATTGCAACCGGTGGTACCAGTGATATTCCGGTGGCCGAAGAGGCTGCATTAACCGCAGAGGCTCTCGGTAATGAAGTGGTGCGCCTTTATGATGTGGGTGTTGCCGGGCTTCACAGATTGCTTCCGCATATAGATGAAATAATGAGTGCCAATGTTATTGTGGCCATAGCCGGTATGGAAGGTGCTTTGGCCAGCGTTGTAGGCGGCCTTGCGGATTGCCCTGTAATTGCGGTGCCTACCAGTGTGGGATACGGTGCTTCCTATGGTGGGATTTCGGCGTTACTGTCAATGCTTAATTCCTGCGCCAGCGGGGTATCGGTGGTAAATATCGATAATGGGTTCGGTGCCGGATTTTTGGCCAGCCGCATTAATCATATGAAACTGCCTAAACAGGAGGGTTAGTTGATGAAGGTTGTATATTTTGATTTGGGTATGGGCGCTGCCGGAGATATGATAACTGCGGCTCTTCTTGAATTGTTGCCCGAACCTGACAAATTTGTTGATAAATTGAATTCCTTAAATATACCCGGAGTTTCTTTTGCAAAAGAAAAGGCTGTGAAATGTGGTATAACCGGAAGTCACATGTCGGTTAAAATTAACGGTGTTGAGGAAACTGTTGAGGATTATCATGCACATGACCACGAGCATGGCCACAATCACGCCCACGACCATGATCACCATCATAATCATGAGCATAATGGCCATAGTCATCACCATACTTCTTTTCACGATATCGAGCATATTGTTAATGATCATTTGAATGTTTCTGCAAGGGTTAAGCAGGACATCATCGATATATATAAGCTGATTGCCGAAGCTGAGAGCAATGCTCACGGAGTACCTGTTGAGCTGATTCATTTTCATGAAGTTGGCAATATGGATGCGGTAGCTGATATTGCCGCAATCTGCATGCTGATGGAAGAACTGAACCCCGATAAGGTTGTGGCATCGGCGGTTCATGTCGGCAGCGGACATGTACATTGTGCTCACGGTGTTTTGCCGGTGCCTGCCCCTGCTACAGCCTATATCCTTAAGGATGTGCCCATATATGGCGGTAAGGTTCAGGGCGAGCTTTGCACCCCTACAGGAGCCGCTGTTTTGAAGCATTTTGTAACAGAATTTGGTGATATGCCTGTTATGAAGGTGTCAAAGATTGGCTATGGGATGGGTAAGAAGGATTTTGAGGTTGCCAACTGCGTTCGCGTTATGGTTGGTGAAGAGGCTGATTCCAGGGATACAATATTTGAACTGTCCTGCAATGTGGATGATATGTCGGGCGAAAAAATCGGCTTTGCCCTTGAGAGGTTCTTTGAACTGGGGGCTACCGAGGCATATACCGTTCCCATCAGTATGAAAAAATCCCGTCCCGGAGTATTGCTTAGAGTTATGTGCAGACCTCAGGACAGAGAAGCAATTGTTGAGGCAATTTTTAAATATACAACCACTATCGGAATTCGTGAGCAGGAAATGAACCGCTATGTTTTAAAGCGCGAAATCGAAGAGCTTGAGACACCCTACGGCACCGTTCATCGAAAAAATGTTACCGGTTACGGTGTAAGCCGTTCAAAGCTTGAATATGACGATGTGGCAAGGATTGCCAAAGAAAACGGAAAAAGCGTGCGTGAAGTTGAAATAGAGCTTAGTACAATGCAGGATTAGTATATGGGATTTTTTAAATCAAAGGGTGAGAGGCAGCTTGATGCGATTTTAGGCAGCCTGAATATGAATATGTCCAACAATTATAAGGATGCGGCTCAGCTTAACCTGGCCGAATTTGAAGAATTGCTGGATGAGCTTAAAAGTAGCGGTCAGCTAAAAGAAAAGGCCGTCGCAAACTACGACCGCCTTCTTGGCGTATACAGGGAAAAACTCAAGGGTTACTCTCATAAGGACCAGAAGCCCTACTGGCATTAATTATCCAAATTGAATATTTCCAAATCATTCGGTACATATATTTTACCGCTGAAATACTGTTTGCCCTCCTCTAAGTACATTGCTTTGCGGCGGGCAATATTTTTGTCTTCGGTATGGTATAAGATAAGATTCTTTACACCAAGGGAGCGAGCCAGTTCGCAGGCATCCTTAACGGTTGAATGAGATTTCTCGTAGGGGTTAAAAATGTAAGCCTCACTGTAGAGACAGAAAGCTTCGTGGAGCAGCCAGGTGCTTCCTTTTGCATATTTTTCCTCTCGGGGATTGAAGGGCTCGTCGCCACAGCAGGTAAGCTTCTTATCACCGTAGGCAAAAGAAAAACCGAACTGCTTGGCCTTTGTGGAACCAATATCGAAAAAGGTTACATCGTGACCGATTATGTTTATGGTTTCATCATCGTTAACGGGAATCAGATGAAGCCTTGTATCAATCATTTCTATATCTTTCTTTTGCAGAAGCTTTCCCGATAAATCACGGATAAGCTCTAAAAGCTCTGCGTGAGCATAAATTCGTGCATCACCGTCGTATTGTCCCTGGCGCATATGCTGGGTAATCATTCGTACCATCCAGATTATTCCAAGCAAATGGTCGATGTGCTTGTGGGTAACGAATATATCCCGGATATTTCTCCAGTCTATTCCGGCTGCCTTTATCTGGTGTAATATGGTATTTCCACCACCACCGTCCACCATAAAATATTTGTGATCCTCTTCGATAACGAAGCAGGTGTTATAGCATTCTGTGACAAGGGCATTTCCTGTGCCCAGCATTGTAAGGGTCATATATTATTGTATCCTTTAGAATATTAAGTGTGTCGTGAGACGCAGTATATTTGATTTCTGCGGTATATCTGATTCTAGCAGTATGCTTTATCTGGTTTTTTGCTGTTTTAAGTACTTTCGCCGCTCTTTATAGTCGGGGATTATCTTTTCGACCTCGTGCCAAAAGGCCGGAGAGTGGTTCATTTGCTTAATATGGCAAAGTTCATGTACCACAACATAATCAACTATATCTTCGGGCATGGTCATTAGCATACAATTAAAGTTCAAGTTATGATCGCTTGAACAGCTTCCCCAACGGGTCTTTTGATAGCGTATTGAAATGCGACCGTAGGATACACCGATTATCCGGGCATAATACTGAACCTTAGCAGGGATTATACTTTTTGCCAGGCTGTTCAAATGCTGTATTTCAGATTCCGAGAACTGAGGTCGGCTTTTGTTAAGGAACTTTCGTTCTTCCACCTTTCTGATGGCATTTTCAATCCAGTCCCTTTTTTCGAAAAGAAAGTTTTCAACGGTTCTCTGACTAAGAAAATACGGGGCGCGGCAAATGACTTCGCCGTTTTCTTTAACCTCAAGCCCTATGGATTTTCGATTGGAGCGAATAATTTTTATTTCATTGTTTAAAAAATTAACGGTAGTATTTTTGTTCAAAACAGTTGTCTCTGAATATGAGTTCTCTTTATTTGTGAGCGGCTTAAAAGGGCGTTCCGAAAACCATGCGTCAGTCTGAGCCGGTGACTGAAGTCTGATTAATCGGCAAACAGCTCGGTGCTTAAATATCTGTCACCTGAATCGGTCAAAAGAACGACAATGTTCTTTCCGGCGTTTTCGGGGCGATTTGCCAGTTTTACAGCGGCCTTAAGGGCGGCTCCGGAGGATATGCCTACAATTACCCCTTCGGTTTGTGCGAAGCGGCGACCTTCTTCGTAGGCTTCCTCGTTGTCGATTGTGATAATTTCATCGTAAATCGAGGTGTTTAGTATGGCAGGCACAAATCCACCGCCAATTCCCTGGAGATTATGCTTGCCGGGATTACCACCTGAAAGAACGGCACTGTTTGTGGGTTCTACTGCCACTATTTTAATATCGGGGTTCTTGGATTTTAAGTATTCGCCTACGCCGGTAATGGTTCCTCCGGTTCCTACTCCCGCTACAAAGATATCAACTGCTCCGCCCAATTGCCTGTATATTTCGGGGCCGGTGGTTTTCCTGTGGGCTTCGGGATTGGCGTCATTGTCGAACTGACCTAAAATTATGCTACCGGGGATAGATTCATTGAGTTCTTTTGCCTTGGCAATGGCTCCGGGCATTCCTTTTGTGCCATCGGTAAGTACCAGCTGTGCTCCGTAGGCTTTTAAAAGAGTGCGACGCTCGCTACTCATGGTTTCGGGCAGGGTCAGGATAGTTTTATAGCCCTTAACGGCGGCAATTGCGGCCAGGCCGATACCTGTATTTCCGCTTGTGGGCTCAATGATTGTGGCGCCCGGCTTAAGAAGTCCCTTTCTTTCTGCATCCTCAATCATTTCAAGAGCAGCACGGTCTTTGGCGGAACCGGTTGGATTAAAATATTCAAGCTTAGCAATAATGGTTGCATTTGTTATGCCGGCGGATTTGCTGTATCGGGAGATTTCCACAACGGGAGTTTCCCCAACAAGTTCTATTATACTTTTCTTTAATTCGGACATGATTCTATGATGCCTCTTTTCTTCTTTTGTCGTAAGCTGATTTATGGTTTGCTGACTTTTTGTTGATTTCTGTACTATATATTAAATTTACACCCATTTATGGGGGGTGTCATTATTTTGTTTTTTACAATTTTTAACAAAAATTTTAGGACAGTGATTGCGCATACGGTGTTATACTCTTCATGATAGCTAAATATGGTTATTTGAAAGGGAAAAAGATGAGCGAGAAAAAAGAAATCATTAAAGAAATTTTAACCGGTGAGAGGGCTCTGTTTAACTCAGACAATCTCCTCGTCAGGGATTCAATCTTCGAGGACGGAGAATCGCCGTTAAAAGAAAGTAAAAATATAGATTTGCTCGGTTGTATGTTTAAGTGGAAATACCCCCTTT
>JAZUJC010000091.1:0-8484 GCA_045642625.1 Lachnospiraceae bacterium | reverse complement strand
TCACCTTGGAAACGGTGCATCAATTTCTGCAGTTAAGAACGGAGAAAGTGTGGATACCTCAATGGGACTTACTCCACTTGAAGGACTTATTATGGGTACCCGTTCAGGTGACCTTGACCCTGCAATTGTTACTTTCCTTTCTCAGAAACTTGATGTACCTGCAGAAGAAGTACTTAATATTCTCAACAAGAAGTCCGGTGTTCTTGGTCTTTCCAAGGTTTCCAGCGACTTT
The DNA here is from genome assembly GCA_045642625.1 of Lachnospiraceae bacterium. GTDB lineage: Bacteria > Bacillota > Clostridia > Lachnospirales > Lachnospiraceae > UBA1258. Next base: position 8,252 of record JAZUJC010000091.1, on the reverse strand, counting down.
AGAGATATTGAAAAGGCATACAACGAAGGAAATGAACTGGCAAAGATTGCACTTGAAACCTATTCTTATCGTGTAGCCAAGTATATCGGTTCATATGTTGCGGCAATGAACGGTGTTGATGTAATTGCTTATACAGCCGGTGTAGGTGAGAATACTGCAATTGTAAGAGGTATGATTGCCCAGTATCTTGAATATCTCGGCACAAATGTTGATCCCGAAAAGAATAAGATCCGCGGTGAAATCGTTGTACTGTCTGATCCCGGTTCAAAGGTTGTGACAATGATTGTTCCTACCAACGAAGAGCTTGCTATTTGCCGTGAGACAGTAAGATTAGTTAAATAAGGTATTTTGAATGACAATAAAACTCCCTGAAAATGTTGAAAAAATAATAAATACCCTTGAAGCTGCAGGCTTTGAAGCATATGCGGTAGGTGGCTGTGTCAGGGATTCCATCCTGGGCCGTACTCCCAATGACTGGGATATCACTACCTCGGCTAAGCCCGAAGAAACCAAGGCATTATTCAGAAAAACATTTGATACAGGCATAAAGCACGGTACGGTTTCAATTCTTTTGGACCATGAAATATACGAGGTAACGACCTACAGAATTGATGGTGAATACGAAGATTCAAGGCACCCAAAAAATGTTGTTTTTACCAATCTTTTGTCCGAAGATTTAAGAAGGCGTGATTTTACAATTAATGCCATGGCGTATAATCCTAAATCGGGAATTGTGGATTTATATGACGGTCAGGGAGATATCGAAAGAAAGATAATCAGATGTGTCGGTGACGCCGAAGAACGTTTCGGCGAAGATGCGTTGAGAATATTGAGAGCGGTCAGGTTTGCCGCTCAGCTTGGTTATGATATTGATGAGGATACGGCGAAGGCAATAAAGAAGCTTGCAGGCACTCTTAAAAATATCAGTGCCGAGAGAATACAGACTGAATTTGTAAAAATGATAACAAGCAGTCATCCCGAGTATATACGGAAAGCATATGAGCTTGGTATCACAAAGGTTATTTTCCCTTCATTCGATACAATGATGGAAACCAACCAAAATAACCCCCATCACTGCTACAGTGTAGGCGAGCATACAATAAAAGTAATGGAAAACGTTCGACCCGACAGGGTTCTTCGTTTGGCGGCACTGCTTCATGATATTGCTAAGCCGGCTGTAAAAAAGGTTGATGATAAAGGAATAGATCACTATCATGGTCATCCCGAAAAGGGAGTAGAGATGGCAAAAGCATTTTTTGCCGAATACAAGTTTGACAACGAAACAAGGGACAGAGTGTGCCGCCTGGTGCGCTTCCATGACTGGACCATAGGCCTTAATCGTAAAAAATTAAGGCATGCGATTCATAAAATCGGCGAAGAGGCCTTTCCTGATTTATTTGAATTAAACAGAGCTGACATTTTAGGGCAAAGCGACTATGAGAGAGAGCAGAAGCTTAATTATATCGCTGAGCTTAAGGCAGAATACGATTTGATGGTTGAGCAAAATGTCTGTTTGTCTCTTAAGACCCTTGCTGTTACGGGAAAGGATTTAATTGAAGCCGGTATTAAGCCTGGGCCCGATATGGGTGATAAGCTTAACTGGCTTTTGGATCGGGTTCTGGATAATCCGGAGCTTAATGATAAAGAAAAGCTTTTAAACCTGCTTAAGGAAAATCAGGCGCATTAAAAAGAGAGGTTGTTTGTGAAAAAAGGAGCGGTAGCAAAACTGGTTTTTATATTGTTACTGGCGGTGGTGGCTCTTTCGGGCTGTGAATCATCGCTTCCTTTGGCGTCTTCAAATTCGGGTAAAACCGGTGTGGATTTTGACCCGATTACATATCCTTTAGGCAGCTTTGATTCTTTTGACACTGCCGTAATCACTAAGATAGACAAGGTAAATAAGATCGTAACCTTTTATAATTACAATCTGGCAAAAGAATACAAGCTTTATTACAGCGGTGCCACCAAATATGCAGATAAATACGGAACATCAATATCACTGTCACAGCTTTCCGTGGGTGATATGGTTGATTTGTGGTTTTTAAAGGATTCTAAGAAATTGGTGGCAATGTGCGAATCAACCGTTACTTTTACCGAGGACCAAATATCGGATTTTGAGATAAACACCTGGGCTAAGACTTTTACATACGGTAGTACTACACTTCGGGTTTCCGGTGATACCTTTGTGTATTCCGATGGCAAAAAAATAAGCCTCTCCGAGTTAAACTCCCTCGACAGGGTGACTCTTCGCGGCATTGATAACACAATACAGTCTATTGTGGTGGAAAACGGACATGGCTATATTCAGCTTTCCGGTTCCGATTATTTTGTGGACGGATATATTGAAGTAGGCAATAAGCTGATTTATCAAATTACCAGTCATATGCTTATTATGGTTCCGGAAGGTGACTATCAGATAAGAATTACCAACCGTGGTACCGAGGTTATCAGGAATGTTACGGTAAAAAGAAACGAAGAAACCGTTGTTGATTTAAGTGATGTTGAGATAGTTGAGGAGAAAAAATCCTGTATAAGTATTGTAACGGATCCTGAGGGAGCCAAGGTTACAATTGACGGAAAAGCAATTGACCCTACCTATCCTGTATACTGTTCTTACGGAATGCATAAGCTGGTTGCTACAGCCCAGGGCTACAAGACACTTACAAGATATTTCAATGTCGATGCAAACACCAAGGAATTAAAGGTATCCCTGGTTGCCATCGAAAAGGACGATGTTTCATCCAACACCGGAAAGGATGTTTCCGGCAATGATACAGGCAAAAAGGATGTTTCGGGAAACGATGATTCCAAAAAGGATACTACCAGTACCTCCACATCCGGAAGCAGTACATCAACAAGTGATGTATCAGGAAATACTTCAACAGGTACCTCCGGTTCCACTTCAACATCAGGAAGTACATCGACCTCTGCATCGACATCAGCATCCGCATCGGATTCGACTAGCGGTTCTGCTTCTTCATCGTCGGATTCAACCGGCACATCAACCTCCGGATCAACCGAGGTCGATGATAAGGAAGATGACGACAAAGAAAAAGACAATGGCGAAAAAGTATATTATATTACAATTCCGGCGCCGGCAGGGGCAGAGATATACTGGGATGGAAATTATGTAGGGTTGGCCCCGATTTCCATCAAAAAGGTATCCGGAACACATGTAATAACTCTTCGAAAAGTCGGATGTGAAACACGTTCATTTACGGTAATGATTGACGATGCAAAGGAGGATGTAAGTTATACTTTTGACGAGCTTCCGAAAAAGTCGGAATGAGGTTACATAACCTCTGAAAATGGCTAAAATAAAGGATTTTTGGCATTTTATCCTTGACATTATATATGAAAACCGATATAACTATTTTAGACGTTTTCCATAGTAGGAAATCGCAAAGATTAGGACTCATTTTTAGGAGGAAATTGTAATGAACAAGACAGAATTAGTTGCAGCTATCGCTGATGAAGCTGGATTATCAAAGAAGGATGCTGAGAAGGCAGTTAACGCTTTTGTTGACGTTGTTAAGGCTCAGTTAAAGAAAGATGACAAGGTTCAGTTAGTAGGCTTTGGTACATTCGAAGTTACTAAGAGAGCAGCTAGAACCGGTAGAAATCCTCAGACTGGTGCAGCTATGAAGATTAAGGCTTCTAAGGCTCCTAAGTTCAGCGCAGGCAAGGGCTTAAAGGACGCTGTTAACGAAAAGTAATTTGTTACTTGGTTAGCATTGAGGGAGACCGTTTTGGTCTCCCTTTTTTCGTTTTAGAAGACAAATGAGTCCATAATGAATTAGTGGAGGTTATGCAGTATGAGACTGGATAAATATTTAAAGGTATCACGCCTGATTAAACGTCGTACCGTAGCCAATGAGGCATGCGATAACGGCAGGGTAATGATTAATGATAAGGTTGCCAAGGCGTCAACCGATGTTAAGGTTGGGGACATTATTACTATTTCTTTTGGCAACAAAGAAACCAGGGTTAAGGTTGTTGACGTTCAGGAAACCGTTAAAAAGGACGAGGCAAAAGAACTTTTCGAATATTTATAAAGAAAATGGTTGACGTAACATATAAAACCCTATACAATCTCATTATGTAAACGTGTTTACATAATTTTGAGGAGGGAGGTTTCGTACGTTGACCAGAAAACCGGTTAAAAGAAAAAGAACGGCTATGAATTCGCGTAGGCCGCGTAATTTATTAAGTATTATGACGGTTTCTGTTATCGTTGTAATGTTAATGATTGTAGTGCGAATCGGCTCCTCCAAAATGGAACTTAAAAAGGAATCCTACGAGAAGCGAGAGGCCTATTTGCTGGAGCAGATTGATGCTCAGGCAAAGAGAAGCGAAGAGATTGAGGAGTTTGGAAGATATATTCAAACCAAGCAGTACATCGAAGACGTGGCCAAAGAAAGACTTGGCCTTGTTTATAAAGATGAGATAATCTTTGAAGCCAACAATTAAATATATCGGTAAAATAGCACCTTTCATTGATTTAAATGATAAGGTGCTTTATTATTTACTCATGAAAGACAGTTTTTTAGCAAAAGTAAGAAATTATATATTGACCGAAAAGTTAATAGAAAAGGGCGACAGAATAGTAATCGGTGTATCCGGTGGAGCAGACTCTGTGGCTCTTTTTAAAGTTCTTGCCATGCTAAAAACCGAGTTGTCACTGGAACTTAATGTTATTACGGTAAATCACGGACTCAGAGCCGAGGCAATCAGTGAATGCGAATATGTTGAGAGTCTGTGCCGTGAAGAAAACATTCTTTTTTCACAAATAAATGTTAATGTAAGCGAACTGGCTGCGAAATGGGGAGTCGGAACAGAGGAGGCCGGAAGAAAGGTCAGATACCGGGCCTTCGAGGAAAGGGCTGAAGCTCTTGGTGAGGGTGCCAAAATAGCCGTGGCCCACAACCAAAATGATTCGGCAGAAACAATGCTTTTTCATTTGTTTAGAGGAACAGGCCCCAGGGGACTGGCTTCAATCAGGCCTAAAAGGGGTAATGTGATCAGGCCCCTTCTTTGTGTGACCAGGAGCGAAATCGAAAAGTGGCTCTGTGAAAAAGAAATTCGATTCTATACCGATGCTTCCAATTTAACCGATGAATATACTCGGAATAAAATTCGACATCATATACTGGAATATGCGGTCAGCGATATAAACAGCAATGCCGTTGAGCATATGTCAGAAACGGCCGCTTCATTAAATGAACTGGTTTCTTTTGCCGATGAGGCAGTAGAGCTTGAAATAAAAAAGCGCGGTGCGGTTGAGGATAAATCGGTTTTATTAAACCTTGAAGGGTTTGATGAGCTTAACCTCTATATCAAAAAGGCGCTGATAAAGAGATGTATTGATATTTTGGTGCCGGGGAACAGGGATATAACCTTAAAGCATTTAGAGAGTGTGCTCGATATTCTTAACGGAACCGAGTCCAAGAGCGTGGATCTTCCATACAGTATTGTAGCTTTAAAAGAATGTGAAACATTAAAAATATATGTTGCCGGCTCAAATGATGCGGGGGAACGTTCTTTTGACAGCATTGTTATAAAAGGCGAGTCCGGTGAGGCCCTGTTTGGCGATAAAATCCGTATAAAATGGCGGGTTGAAGAGATTGGCGAGGGCTTTGAGGTTTCTAAAAATCAGTATACGAAATGCTTTGATTATGATAAAATTACTCATTATCCCGTTGTTAGATTTCCAAGGGAAGGTGACTATTTGACGATAAATGCCGAGCTTCAGAAAAAGAAGCTTTCGGATTATTTTATCGATGAAAAAATACCTAAATCACTAAGGGATTCTGTGCCGCTTGTGGCAGATGATTCTCATGTCTGGTGGGTAATAGGTCACCGAATAAGTGAATATCCCAAGGTAACGGAAAATACAAAGAAAATATTATATATTGAAGTAGTGTGTTAACTGAAAATAATATGTAAGACGCTACGCAGGAGATAATACTATGGAAAAACATCATGTAGGTGTACTGATTTCAGAAGAAGAAGTAAACCGCCGAATTAAGGAACTGGGTGAACAGATTTCCAGGGATTATGAAGGAAAAACCATTCGCCTTATTTGTGTACTGAAGGGCGGAAGCTTTTTTATGTGCGAGCTTGCCAAGAGAATCAGCACCAATGTAACCCTTGATTTTATGTCTGTTTCAAGCTACGGTGCAGATACAAAATCCAGCGGTGTTGTTAAAATTGTTAAGGATCTTGACGAATCCATTGAGGGCAAGGATGTGCTTGTTGTTGAAGATATTATCGATTCCGGCCGCACTCTTTCATACCTTCTTTCAATGTTGAATGACAGAAAGCCTGCAAGCCTTAAGCTCTGTACATTATTGGACAAGCCCGATCGCAGGGTTGTGGATGTAAATGTTGATTATACAGGTTTTGAAATACCGGATACCTTCGTGGTAGGTTATGGCCTTGATTATGATCAGGTATACAGAAACCTTCCGTATATCGGTGAAGTAATATTTGATTAAAAGGAGTTTGCAGTTTGAACAAAAAGAACAGCGGTTACAGAATTTATTTTATTTTGATGATAGGTCTTTTGTTTTTTGCAATAATGATGTCATTTATGCAAAAGAACAAAAACTATTATACCAAGGAGCAGCTCTACAGTGCTTTGGCTTCGGGATCGGTTTCGGAAATCGTAATTGAACCCAACGCCGATAACGGAACCGGTGCATTGGAGATTACCTTTATCAATAATGATGTTGAAGAATTGTTTGTTACCGACGCGGCTGAGACCGAAAAGGAATTAAGAGAAATTCTTTACAATAACAGCAAGATTTCAACAAAGCTGTCCATTGGAGATATTCCCAGGGAAAACTGGTTTTTGACCTACGTTTTGCCTATTTTGGTTATTTTGATAGTAGGAGTTTTCCTGTTCATTATGATGACTGCTCAGTCAAGCAGCTCAGGCGGCGGTTCAAATGCCAAAATGATGAATTTCGGCAAGTCCCGTGCAAGAATGTTCAGCCCTGATGACAACAAGATTACGCTGAATGATGTGGCAGGTCTTAAAGAAGAAAAAGAAGAATTTGTGGAAATTATCGATTTCCTCAAAAATCCTGTTAAATATATTAAGGTTGGCGCCAGAATTCCCAAGGGTGTTTTGCTGGAGGGCCCTCCCGGTACAGGTAAAACATTGCTGGCCAAAGCAATTGCGGGTGAGGCAAACGTACCATTCTTTAGCATTTCCGGTTCCGATTTCGTAGAAATGTTTGTTGGTGTCGGTGCATCCCGTGTAAGAGATTTGTTTGCTGATGCCAAAAAGAATTCACCCTGTATTGTTTTTATCGACGAAATAGATGCCGTTGCGCGCAGGCGTGGTACCGGTATGGGTGGTGGCCATGATGAACGTGAGCAGACACTTAACCAGTTACTTGTAGAGATGGATGGTTTCGCTGAAAATTCAGGTATTATTGTTTTGGCAGCAACCAACCGTGTTGATATTCTCGATCCCGCAATACTGCGTCCCGGTCGTTTCGACAGAAAGGTAGTAGTCGGAGTTCCGGATGTAGGCGGCCGTGAGGAAATTCTTGAAGTACATGCCAAGAACAAGCCCCTTGCCGAGGATGTTAATCTTAAAGATATTGCTCAGACAACAGCCGGATTTACCGGAGCTGATTTGGAAAATCTGTTAAACGAAGCAGCAATCCTGGCTGCAAAGGATAACAGACAGTTCTTAAAGCAGGATGATATTAAGCAGTCCTTTGTTCGTATCGGAATCGGTACGGAGAAGAAGAGCCGTATTATTTCTGAAAAGGATAAAAAGGTTACCGCTTATCACGAAGCAGGACATGCCATTCTTTTCCATGTTTTGCCTGAGGTTGGACCGGTTTATACCGTTTCAATTATTCCTACCGGTGTTGGTGCGGCAGGTTATACCATGCCACTTCCTGCCAGAGATGAAATGTTCCTTACCAAAACAAAAATGCTTCAGGACATTATGGTATCTCTTGGCGGTAGAATTGCCGAAGATCTCATATTCGGTGATATCACCACAGGAGCATCTGCCGATATTAAGCAGGCTACAAAGGTTGCTCGTAATATGGTTACCAAGTATGGTATGAGCAAGAATATCGGTGTCATCTGTTATGGTGACGATGATGATGAAGTATTCATCGGTAGAGATTTAGCACATACAAAGAGTCACTCCGAAGCAATTTCCGGTGAAATTGATAAAGAGGTTAAGGCTATTATTGATGAATGCTACGAAAAGGCCGAGGAAA
>JAZUJC010000090.1:0-3018 GCA_045642625.1 Lachnospiraceae bacterium | reverse complement strand
AGAATGCCATAAAATTACTTGAAGTAATGGGATTTGATAAATCTATTACCGATAACGCATTTAAAAGGGCTAATGAATTCGTAAGCTCAGGAAACTGGATATAATAGGATTAGCATATTATGAACGTTACAATTTATTCGGATGGTTCTTCAAAGGGTAATCCCGGTCCCGGAGGTTACGGAACCATACTACATTATATTGATTCAAAGGGAGTGCTTCATGAAGCAACTCTTACCGAAGGGTTCAGGCTTACTACCAATAATCGAATGGAGCTTTTGGGTGCCATTAAAGGTCTTGAAGCCTTAACCAAACCCTGCTTTGTAAATATAATTTCGGATTCAAAGTATTTGGTGGATGCTTTTAATCAGCATTGGATTGAAGGATGGGCCAAAAAGGGGTGGAAAAAATCCGATAAATCACCTGTTCTCAATAAAGATTTGTGGCAAAGATTATTAAAGGCCATGGAACCGCATCAGGTTAAATATGAGTGGATAAAGGGTCATGCCGGCCATGAGGAGAATGAACGATGCGATAAAATGGCTGTAGCCAGTGCCGAGGGTGAAAAACTTCTGATTGACGATGAATATGAAAAAACAACCGAATAAATAAATATAGGATGTGAATATATGGCTAAATCAATTAGGCAAAAAGAAAAATTACTAAGAATAATTGAGATTCTTGAACAGAAAACCGACGAGAATCATGCTATATCCACCAAGACATTAATAGATGCTCTTAAGGCTTATGATATTGAGGCTGAGCGTAAGAGTATTTACGATGATATTATGGTGCTTCAAAACATGGGCTACGATATTAAGCTTGATAAGGCCAGAAACGGAGGGTACAGCCTGCTTTCCAGAAGGCTTGAAAAAAGTGAAATACTTCCTTTGGTTGATGCTGTGTCCTGTTCCAAATTTATTACTGAAAAGAAATCCAGGGAGCTTATTAAAAAGCTTGAGAGTTTTCTTAGTGTATATGAGGCAGGTGATCTTAACAGAAATGTTTTTGTCAGTGATCGTATTAAAACAGACAATGAAAGTATTTTCTATGTTGTAGACTCTGTATCAACCGCCATATCCGATAAGCTTGCTGTTTCTTTTTACTATTGTGAATGGGATATTAACAAGAAACTTGTGCCCAGAAAGGATGGCAAAAAATATACAGCATTTCCTTTGTCCCTGGTATGGGATGATGAAAAATATTATGTTATAGGAATTGACCTTGATGTATTTGAGATAAGGCATTACAGATGTGATAAAATCAAGGATGTAACTATATTTGATACTCAGGAGATGGATACGCTTAAATTAAAAGAAAATAAAGTATTTACAGCTCTTGTCAGTGATTTTCAGACCGTAAACTATGAGAATAAAACCTTTGGAATGTACGGAGGAAGGGAAGAAACGGTTACTATAGAGTTTCCTGAAAGATTATGCGGTGTATTTATAGACCGCTTCGGCAAAGGTCCTACACTTCGAAAACTTCGTGATGATAAGGTGGCTATTCGCATCAATGTAAATGTCAGTTCTCAGTTTTTTGGATGGTTATCCGGCCTTGGGGCTGATGTTAAGATTGTGTCACCGGATAATGTGTCAAAAGAATATGTGGAATACCTTAAAAATATAATTGAAGTCTATTCTTAAAGGCACTAAATATGTACTATTTGTACTTGGTATGTTTCACTGCTCACTATATATAGTGTTTTGGATATAAAAAATATTATAAAATACCAAAAAATTTCTTGCTAAATATTTAAGAAATATTTATACTAATAGAGACACAAGATATTGTGTCTCTTATTTTGTTTTAGTCTAAAAATAGTATTTGAGGTGTTAAAATGAGTTCAAACAAAGTAGAGCTTGATTATGGTGAAAAATATAAGCCCAACAGAGAAGTGTGGGTTATTAAAAAGGATGGTAGCCGTGAAGCATTTAATGTTTCTAAGGTAGTTAATGCTGTTTCCAAAAGTGCATACAGAGCTCTTACCAAGTTCTCGGAAGAAGAGAATGAGCGCATTTGCCAGATTGTAATTAATCATATTAATGAAATGGAATCCAATGAAATCCCGATTCCTGTTATGCACAATATTGTTGAAAGTGCATTGGAGGCAGTTAAGCCTATAGTTGCCAAGTCATACAGGGATTACCGTAATTATAAGCAGGACTTTGTCCGCATGCTTGATGATGTTTATAAAAAGAGCCAGTCAATCATGTATATTGGTGACAAAGAAAATGCCAATACCGATTCTGCCCTTGTATCTACTAAGAGAAGCCTTATTTTCAACCAGTTAAATAAAGAGTTATATCAAAAGTTCTTTATGACTACCGAAGAGATTCAGGCCTGCAGAGACGGATATATTTATGTACATGATATGTCTGCCCGTCGTGATACCATGAACTGCTGTTTATTTGATGTGCAGTCTGTATTATCAGGTGGTTTCGAAATGGGTAACATCTGGTACAACGAGCCTAAGAGCCTTGATACTGCATTTGATGTAATCGGAGATATCGTTTTAAGCGGTGCAAGCCAACAGTATGGTGGATTTACCGTACCCAGCGTTGATTTGATTTTGGAACCCTATGCGGAAAAATCATATGAAAAGTATATCAAGAAATATTTAAAGCTTGGAATTGATCAGACTACAGCCGAAGCTGAGGCTTATAAAGATGTAACCCGTGATTTTGAGCAGGGCTTCCAGGGATGGGAATATAAGTTTAATACAGTTGCTTCCTCCCGTGGCGATTATCCTTTCATTACTGTTACCGCCGGTACAGGAACCGGCAGGTTTGCTAAGCTTGCAACAATTCAGATGCTTAATGTACGTAGAAGAGGTCAGGGTAAAAAAGAATGTAAAAAGCCTGTTCTTTTCCCTAAGATTGTATTTTTGTATGATGAAAATCTTCATGGACCCGGAAAGCCTCTTGAAGATGTATTTGAGGCCGGCGTAGAGTGTTCTGCAAAGACTATGTATCCTGACTGGCTTTCTCTTACCGGTAAGGGATATGTTGCTTCCATATA
>JAZUJC010000089.1:0-4545 GCA_045642625.1 Lachnospiraceae bacterium | reverse complement strand
CGTCACTAAGCTTTGGTATAGCAGTCTTTATTCCTTATTTCATGCTAAAAATAAAGAATTTACCCAATAAACCGCTGCTGTTTGCTACATCGGGAATTGTTCTTTTGGGGCTGGTGTACTTATCGGGATCTATTGCAAACGGTTCAAAGCTTGCAGTCAGTATCTTCGGTCTGTCATTTCAGGCTTCGGAATTTGTAAAAATACTGTATGTATTTTTTGTTGCAGGAGCCCTGGCTTACAGCACTAACATACTGAATATACTGTTTGTGTCGATTCTTTCGGCACTTCATGTTATTTTGCTTGTAATGAGTAAAGACCTTGGTGCTGCGCTGATTTTCTTCGTAGTATACCTGGTACTTATTTTTGTATCGTCTAAAAAATATATTTATTTGCTGTTAGGCAGTGGTGCGGGAGTTTTGGCGGCATTTGTTGCTTATAAGCTTTTCAGGCACGTCAGGGTAAGAGTGCTTGCCTTTGTTGATCCATTTACGGTAATTGATAACGAGGGTTACCAGGTAACGCAGTCTTTGTTTGCAATATCTTCTGGAAACTGGTTTGGCCTGGGACTTTTTGAAGGTACCCCGGAATCTATACCCTATGTGGAAACTGACTTTATTTTTTCATCAATCGCCGAAGAAATGGGTGTTGTTTTTTCTTTGTGCCTGATTTTGATATGCTTAAGCTGCTTTTTGATGTTTATTAATATATCAATGCGCTTTAAGAATAATTATTATAAGTATATTTCTTTAGGTCTTGGAATTACCTATATTTTCCAGGTGTTTTTAACCGTAGGCGGGGGTGTTAAGTTTATTCCGCTTACCGGTGTTACTTTACCGCTTGTAAGTTATGGCGGTTCCTCAGTAATGGCCACAATATTTACATTCTTTATCATTGAGGGCTTGTATATTGTGCGAGGCAAGGTGGACTCCGATGATGAAGCAGAAGATGAAAAAGAAGCAGTGGTCAGAACCCCCAATCGTTTTGCCAAAAAGAAAGCAGAAACGGTAAAAAAAGAAAATATATTTAAGAAGCAGTCTAATCTTATAATGGGTGTTTCTTATGTGTTTATAGCCCTGTTTATGGCTCTTGGTACCTTTGTATGTTATTATGTTTCAACTTATCAGGAGGAATATATTAATAACAGTTACAATCCAAGACAGGAAGTATTGATGCGTAAAAACACCAGAGGAACCATTTACAGCCGAAATATGGAAGTGTTGGCGGAAACACAAACGGTAAACGGTGAGGAAGTAAGATATTATCCCTATGCTAATATTTTCTCTCATGTAGTCGGTTATTCCACAAACGGAAGAGCCGGCCTGGAGGGACAAACAAATTATTATCTTATTAATTCAAATCAGCCTCTGCCCGAAAAAATTGCGGCTGATATAGCGTTGGAAAAGTATTTGGGTGATTCGGTTGTAACAACACTGGATACCGGGCTTCAAAAAACAGCATATACCGCTATCGGCAATTATAACGGCGCGGTTGTTGTTTCAAACCCGAAAACAGGTGAGATACTTGCAATGGTGTCCAAGCCGGATTTTAATCCTAATGAGATAGAAGACATATGGAATGATCTCATTAATGATAAAGACAGTTCGGTACTTTTGAACAGAGCAACTCAGGGCTTATATCCTCCGGGTTCATGCTTTAAGATTGTTACCCTGCTTGAATATGTGAGAGAAAATTCGGATAACTATCAGGATTATCGTTTTGCTTGTTCAGGTGAGCTTAGTACTCCTGAAGGCAGGATTACATGTTATAATCATGAAACACATGGAACCGTTAATCTAAAGAAGAGTCTAGCGGTATCCTGTAACTCCAGCTTTGGTAATATAGGATTATCACTGGACAGGGACCTGTTCCAAAGTACATTGGATGATTTGCTGTTTAATCAGGAACTTCCTCTGACAATGAACTATAGTAAGAGCAGCTGCAATGTTAATAATCTTCTTATGGATGATATTACAATGGTAAGAACTGCATTTGGTCAGGGAAATACATTGCTGACTCCCATCCATTTGACCCTTATTACCTGTGCAATTGCCAATGACGGTATGTTAATGAAACCGTATCTGGTTGATAAGGTTATTAACAGTAATCATAATACCGTTAAAAATTTTGATGACAGTGTAGAATATAAGAGGCTTATGACCGCAGAAGAAGCAAGCATTGTGGGCTCCATGATGGAAGAGGTTGTTAATTCGGGAACCGGTCGTAAGTTAAAGAACAGTATGTATACCGTTGCCGGTAAAACCGGATCGGCAGAATACAGTGATTATACCGGTGCAACTCACTCCTGGTTTACCGGTTTTGCTCCCGTAGATGACCCTGAAATAGCGGTTACTATTATTTTGGAAGATGCGGGAACATCGGGACTTCATGCAGTTCCCATGGCAAAAAAGATTTTTGATGAGTATTTCAGAAGATTTGATACTTCTGAATACGAAGGAGAATAAAGCAGCGCCTTTGGAATAAGAAAGAGACCAAAGGGCTATGAGGTATAAAATGAAGAATGCAATCAGTTGTGGCGGTGTAGTAATACACAAAGGGAAAATATTACTTCTGTACAAAAATTACGGTGATAAATATTCGGGCTGGGTATTGCCCAAGGGGTCTCTGGAAGATGGAGAAACCTTTGAACAAACCGCTATAAGAGAGGTAAAAGAAGAATCCGGTGCCGATGCTGAAATAGTAAAATATATTGATGAAACCAGCTTTGAGTTTAATTCTTCGGAGGGACGAATCAACAAGCATGTCAAATGGTTTCTTATGAAGTCAAAAAGTTATTATTCGAAGCCTCAAAGATCTGAGTATTTTGAAGATTCCGGATATTACAAATATCATGAGGCTTATCATCTTTTATACTTTAATAATGAGCGTCAAATCCTGGAGAAGGCTTTTGAGGAATACAAGAGAATAAGAAGAGACAATATTTTAAATGGTCAGGAATAAAAAATAAACCCTGGATTGTTGTGCGTTATAATACATAACAATTCAGGGTTTTTGTTATAAAACTGCTTCGATTTTGATGTCAGGATATTGTGATAAATCCAGGACATCGTCGCCGCACTTGACAAGCGGACGTGATAATTTCTGAGAGTTTATAAGTATAACCTCAGCAAGGCTTTGATCGGACAAACGAACGGTTAATCCTAATTGTGTGTTGGCAATATGAAGTAAAATCTGCCTTAAAATGAGAGATGAGTAGAAACGCTCTGTTTTTTCGAAATTTTCAATTACCTGGAAGGGTATTAGAGAGCTTCTGTAAGTGCGGGCAGATGTCATTGCCTCGTAGGCATCGATTATGCTGATAAACTTGGCATATTTGTTTATTTCGTTGTCCTTAATCTTTGAAGGATAGCCGGTTCCATCGATACGCTCGTGGTGCATCAATGCGGTCATGGATATATTTTCATTTATATTTAATTCTTTTAACAGATGATATCCCTGGAAGGTGTGAGTTTTAATTAACTCAAATTCCATATCGGTAAGCTTTGAAGGTTTCCAAATAAGCTCCTGCGGAAGTAAAAGCTTGCCTATATCGTAGAGAAATCCACACTGGATATACATAAACATATCTTCCTTGGATGCGCCGACCCAAGTAGCAAAAACTCCGGCGATAAGTGCTGAGTTTAAACAGTGCGCATAGGTCATATCATCTTCGGAGGGAAGCATATTATAAAGATAGTCCAAAAGAAGCTCGCCGGTTTTTGCACAACCCGCTAATTCCGAATATAGTGCAAATAAACCGGGCATATCTACGGGACCCTTATTTTTGATGATTCCGTCGATAATTGCTTTATATTTGGGCATACATTTGTTGTAGGTGGATTCAAAATTTTTGAAGCCCTGGCTCACTCTGATTTTTTCAAAATGAGTAGTGGCGAAATCTTCAGGTTCCTTTACTTCAACACACATAATGGAATGTCTGGTCAACTTGGCAATAGCAATATCGTCCAATGTTGTATTGGCAGGAAAAAGAAGCTCGTTTTTGTAATTCAGAACGTCATAGGCCAAAACCATACCGGGTTTTAATGCCATAACCGCAATCATCTTCATAAAATAGAATCCCCCATGCATACAAAGTATGCATCTACAATAATTCGCTATATTGTATATCGTAAATTATTGTATACATTTTAGCATAATTTAATAAAATGTGTAACAGTTTTTCGGGTTTTCGTGATATTATTATCATGTTATACGGAAAAGTGTTGTTTGCACGATTTTATTTGCCGCAAATATTGTTTTGCGTGGGTTTGGAATCAATCCGCAATACCACAAAATTGCGTTTTTGATGATGCTCCGATAATGAGAGGTTGTTTTGAAATTTAATGACTACATGGTGGTCGGTGAATCAATTAAAGATCCCGGCAAGGTTATTAAAAAAATTAATAATAGAAAACCTGTTTTGAATCATTTCCTTGTTTTTGATAATAACGGGCATTTGGAAATATACTCATCGCTTCAGTTTATGCAAAAGAATCTGGTAAATCTTAACATGGAACTTGTTGCTATTTTTAAGGATCAGAGCGAAGC
>JAZUJC010000088.1:0-3579 GCA_045642625.1 Lachnospiraceae bacterium | reverse complement strand
AAGAAAAATTTGAAGCTGCAGGAATCAGTTATTTCTATACACTTATTGATGATGCTGTAGCTCGTGTAGTTAAGGAAGAAGGCGGCTTTATCTGGGCATGTAAGAATTATGACGGCGACGTCATGTCCGATATGGTTTCTTCTGCATTTGGTTCTCTTTCAATGATGACCAGTGTGTTGGTATCACCTAAGGGCGTGTATGAATATGAAGCAGCCCATGGTACTATTCAGAGACACTACTACAGATATTTAGAAGGAGAAGAACCCAAGTCAAATCCTGTTGCAACTATTTTTGCGTGGAGCGGTGCACTTAAGAAGCGTGGCGAGCTTGATAACATTCCTGAACTTACCGCATTTGGTGATAAGCTTGAAAAGGCTGTTATTGATACTATTGAATCAGGTATTATGACTGCCGACTTATCAAGAATGTGTACTCTTGAAAATGTTACTACAGTAAATACTATGGATTTCTTCAAGGCAATCAAATCCCGCATTGAAATGTAATGTTCAGTAGCATTATGAACTGCATCAGTTAAATAATGGCAAAAGAATAGCCCCGGTTTATCCGGGGCTAATTGTTACTTATTATTCAAATGTAATGTTTTCATCTTCGGGGATACGACCGTGAATCAAATCAACTACGTACTTCATACGTTTGTTGGCACGATTATAGCATTCCATTGCAGCCTCGAGGGTGTATTCGATAAAGGAATTGTCCGAGAAGGATTGAGCAAAGTATTTATTGGCTTCCTTCATATAATCGTAAGCCTCATCGGCAAGGGATTCTGTTACCTGATATTCTTCGGGTACTTCGATTTCAGAGAAATATCTAAACTGTTCCTCCACATCCTGAAGATACATAAACAGGTCATTTACTGCATTGGGATCATCAGGATCCAGGGCATTCATTTCTTCGTTTAAGGTTTCAACTCCCTGGAAAAAATTATCCATAGAGTTTATGTATTCCGAATAGTCATTTGTGGGCTTACTGCCGCAGGCTGATATACCGATAGTCAGCAATATTGATGATATAAAGACTGTTAGTTTCTTTTTCACTGGATTACCTCCTGATAAACATCAATAATTTACCATAAATATGGTGAAAAAACAATAAAAGCACTATATTTTGTTGCATGCAAATTCTTTTGTGTGTTAAAATTTGAGCCAGCGGAATAATTAATTGAAAGCATATGAGAGGATATATTATATATGAACGGTGCTGACGCAATAATTAAATGTCTTGAAGAAGAAAACGTTAAATATGTATTTGGTTATCCCGGGGTTGCTATTTGCCCTTTTTATAATTCAATATTAACTTCAAATATTAAAACTGTACTGGTGCGCACCGAGCAGAGTGCTGCTCATGCGGCCTCAGGTCTTGCCAGAACAACAGGAGAGGTTGGCGTGTGTGCGGTTACATCGGGTCCCGGTGCCACAAATCTGATTACCGGTATTGCAACTGCATTTGCGGACTCCATTCCCCTTGTGTGTATTACAGGTCAGGTTAAATCGTCATTATTGGGCTCCGATGTATTTCAGGAGGCTGATATTACAGGAGCTGTTGAATCATTTGTTAAATACAGTTACCTTGTTAGAAATGTAAATGATATTCCCCGTATAATGAAGGAAGCGTTCCATATTGCCTCTACAGGCAGAAAAGGACCGGTCCTTATTGATATCCCTATGGATATTCAAAATGAAACAATAAAGAATTTTAAATATCCCGAAACTCTTTCAATGCGTACCTACAAGCCTACTGTTAAAGGTAATTACGCTCAGCTTAAGAAGCTTGTAAATGCCCTTGAAAAGGCTAAGAGACCTTTGATTTGTGTGGGTGGAGGTATTGCACTCTCCAATGCAAATAAAGAGCTTTTGGAGTTTATTGAGGCTCACAATATTCCTGTTGTTTCTACAATGATGGGTATCGGTGCAGTTGCGACTAAGCACCCCTTATATTTCGGAATGGTAGGAAATAACGGTAAGCCCTATGCCAATAAGGCAATGAATGAATCTGATACACTTATTATGGTAGGTGCCAGGGTTGCAGACAGGGCAATCAATTCTCCCGATATAGTAATGGAGAATAAGATTATGATTCATATAGATGTGGATCCTGCAGAAATCGGAAAAAACTGTGGTCCCACAATTCCTATTGTTGGTGATGCAAAGGCTGTTTTTGAAGATCTTTGCAAAGAAGAGTTTATTACTGATACAGTGGGCTGGCTTGAGGAACTTAAAAAGTACAAAACAGAGCTTGAAGTCAAAAGAAAGCCTGATTTATCATTTACAGATCCTGAGTTCTTTATCAAGACTCTTTCCGATAAAATGGATGACGATGCAATCTACGTTGCCGACGTAGGTCAGAATCAGATTTGGAGCTGCGCATATCATGAGGTAAAGAATGGCAAATTCCTGACAAGCGGTGGTATGGGAACTATGGGTTATTCGATCCCGGCAGCATTGGGAGCTAACCTTGCCGACTCAAAGCGTCAGGTAGTTGCGGTATGTGGTGACGGTTCCTTCCAAATGTCAATGTGTGAACTTGCTACCATAAAACAGGAAAACGTTCCTGTAAAGGTTATTGTATTAAAGAACAATTATCTTGGTATGGTAAGAGAGTACCAGCATTATACATACAAGGACAATTATTCGGTTGTAAACCTTAATGATTATCCTAATTTGTGTGCCATTTCCAAGGCCTATGATATGGAGTATGTTAAGGTTTCTACCAATGATGATGTTGTTGCCGGTATTGAAAAGATGCTTTCTTTTGACGGTCCATGCATCTGTGAGGTAATAGTTAACCCTTACGACCTTGTAAAATAAATACTAAAAATTGACACGATACAGTTGTGATTGATTTCACATGACACTTATTTACGTACCAATAGTATTTTTAACAAATACTAAATATAATCGGTGCGGCTACAGGATTAGTATGAAGAAAATATACTCAGTTTTAGTTGAAAACAGATCCGGCGTTTTAAGCAAAGTTTCAGGCCTTTTTGCCCGCAGATGCTTTAATATTGATTCTCTTGTTGTAGGAGAGACTTTTGATCCCGAAGTATCCAATATGACAATTGTAAGCTCCGGTGATGAGAGAACTCTTGAACAGATTGAAAAGCAGTTGAATAAGAAGTTGGATGTAATTAAGGTTAAGACTTTTAAAGAGTCTCAGGCTATTTCCAGGGAGCTTATGCTTATTAAGCTAAAATATAATAAGAATAACAGAAAAGATATCATGGAAATATGTGATATCTGTAAGGCTGAAATAGTTGATATTTCAAAGAGTCATATGATGATTCAAATCTGTGATACTCCCGAAAAAATATGTGTGTTCAGGTCAATGATTTCGGGCATTTCCGTTATTGAAGTGGCAAGAACAGGTACCTTGGCGCTTCCTAAGTGTAGCGATTTAGAGAATTAAAGCATTAAAGGTTGACTTTTATATTTTGGTTTATTACAATTTACATAATTATTAAATTGATGAGGTTCTATTATCATGCAAAGAAAAGTTTTCCAGCTTCTTGCAGACAACACTTCAGGTGTACTCAGTCGTATTTCAGGTTTGTTTTCAAGA
>JAZUJC010000087.1:0-1635 GCA_045642625.1 Lachnospiraceae bacterium | reverse complement strand
GAAATGATTTTTAAGTCCTCTGCAGAGATGCAGAGGATTTTATTTTGTGTATGTATTCTCTTTACAATTTTGCGAAGATATAATAATATTAATTTCATACTGTAACACTTTAATATAATAAATTGAATATGTTGTGAGGTGGATTTATGAATTTTAATATTACATGTATTCCCGGCGATGGTATTGGTCCGGAAATAGTGGCACAGGCTAAAAAAGTGCTTGATAAGGTAGCAGCGAAGTATAATCATTCATTTATTTACAAAAATATTTTGATGGGTGGAGCATCAATAGATGTTCATGGTATTCCGCTTACAGATGAAGCAATTGCTGATGCAAAGGCTGCAGATGCTGTTTTGATGGGTTCAATAGGCGGAGATGCCAATACTTCACCCTGGTATAAGCTCGAACCTTCAAAGCGACCTGAGGCCGGTCTGTTAAAAATCCGTAAGGAGCTTGGTCTTTTTGCAAACCTTCGTCCGGCTCTTTTATACAAGGAACTGGCTGACGCCTGCGTGTTAAAGACCGAAATCAGTAATGCCGGTTTTGACATGATTATTGTTCGTGAGCTTACAGGGGGCTTGTATTTTGGAGCCCGTAAAACCGAAGAAATTGATGGTGTTAAGGTTGCAACCGATACCCTTACCTATAGTGAAAAGGAAATCAGACGAATTGCTATCAAGGCTTTTGAAATTGCAATGAAACGCCGTAAAAAGGTTACAAGTGTTGATAAGGCCAATGTACTTGATTCTTCTAGACTCTGGAGAGCGGTTGTTAACGAAGTGGCAAAGGATTATCCGGAGGTTACGGTTGAGCATATGCTTGTGGATAACTGTGCAATGCAGCTTGTTAAAAATCCTGCTCAGTTTGATGTCATTCTTACAGAGAATATGTTTGGAGATATTTTATCTGACGAAGCCAGCATGATAACCGGTTCAATCGGTATGCTTGCAAGTGCCAGCTTAAATGAAACAAAGTTTGGCCTTTATGAGCCCAGTCACGGTTCAGCACCCGATATTGCGGGAATGGATATCGCAAATCCTATCGCAACAATTCTTTCAGCTGCCATGATGCTTAGATTTTCACTTGATTTGCAGGCAGAAGCAGATGCTGTGGAGGCTGCTGTTGAAAAGGCTTTGACAGAGGGCTACAGAACCGGAGATATTTATTCTGAAGGTATGAAAAAGGTTAAATGCAGTGAAATGGGCGATGTTATCGCTTCTTTAATATAGGAGGTTTTTTGTGAATAGTGAAAATGTAAAATGTGGTACCCAGCAGGCACCTCACAGAAGTTTGTTTAATGCACTTGGTTTTACCAAGGAAGAAATGAGACGTCCGATGATTGGTATTGTTTCATCTTACAATGAAATTGTACCCGGTCACATGAATCTTGATAAAATAGTGGAGGCAGTTAAACTTGGCGTTGCCATGAATGGCGGAACTCCCGTAGTTTTCCCTGCAATTGCTGTTTGTGACGGTATTGCTATGGGACATGTGGGAATGAAGTATTCACTTGTAACAAGAGATCTGATTGCCGATTCTACAGAATGTATGGCTCTTGCTCATCAGTTTGACGGACTTGTAATGGTTCCTAACTGTGATAAAAATGTTCCCGGTCTTTAAGTCGGATCGTAGCCA
>JAZUJC010000086.1:0-13907 GCA_045642625.1 Lachnospiraceae bacterium | reverse complement strand
CGAAAAGAAATATAACACAAAGAATTGGCTTGCAGTTAAATCAGAAAAGGTTACAGAACATTCCGGAAACTAAATGCAGGTGTTATCGTAAACAGCTTGCAGTTTTACCGGAATATGCACCCTTTATAAGTAGTATAAGGAAAATTTCACTTTTTTTAATATTTTTTTCTTCAAAATATAAGTTTTTTGTGTTTTTTCTCTATACTACTTATAGAAGGATTAAATACGGAGGTGATTTTTTGGCTGTTTTTGGCAATTTGTTAAATGATTATTTAGAAGCTACAAATAGTCGCGAGTGGTTGGATTTGAAAAAAATTAAATATAAGGACTTGGGTTTTCAGAATGAGTTTATTGATAAAGAAAATTCTTTGATTCCTTTGTATAAAGGTGTAACAGGGTGTGATTACAGTATCCTTCCTTGTGGAGCTGATTTGCAGGTTAGGGACGTGGTAATTATGCTGCTTCTACATTTCAGGTATATGACTACTGAGCAGTTTGTTAAATTGTTTCCTTTTCATTCGCAAAGTACGGTAGGAGTTCTTAAAAATTATAAATCTAAGAATTTTGGTCAGTGCTTAAATTCAGTGGCGTATGATGGTAAAAATTGTGTTTATATGCTTACGAATGATGTATATGATGCGTATCGCGATCTATTTCCTGATGAGTATAGGGCTGTTGTGGATTTCATGTCTTGTCCCAAGCCAGCTTCAAGAGGTTCACTAAATCATGATGTTAGTATGTGTGATGTGCCGTATGCGTGTTTAAGAAATGATTTTACTGAGCCTTTGCGTTGGTATTGTTATGTCCCTTTGGTTTCGGGTAAGACTCCTGCTGATGCGACTATCACTTATATAGAGAAAAAGCGAACGGGAGATATAATGCAAAATTCCAATGATGTGGTACCGGATGCGATTATGCTGTTGGGAAATAAGGGTAATGTTCTTGTTGAGCAGGATATGAATACCGAAAGAATTGACAGGATCATAGATAAATTTGAAGCTTATGGTAAATATTTTTCTTCATTAAATGAGTCTCTGGCTTTTGTTCAGTTATTATTTAATGTTTCTTCTTCGTTAACCTCGGTTAAAGTAAATAAGGTTACGGGTACACGAACATTAAGAAATATAAAAAACATAGCCAGTGTTCTCGGTAATGATAATGTGCAATTTATCTACGCTGCCTTAACTAATGCGTATAAAAACAAACCAAATAAAAGTACAAGCACCATGCTTTCCTTTATTTATGAGTATTATCCCGATGAAAACGAACGCTATCAAAAGACAATAGATGATTTGAATAGTGCCTTTATGAGTAAAAAGAAATCGGAACGTCTCACATTTCAGGAGGGATATGATAAGGGGCTGGACAATCGAGTTAATGCAATTGTAAAGGCCTTTTACGATTTTCGTGGTGGTGTTTCTCCTGATTCTTTTTCTTTTTATATGGCAATAAAAAGAGGCTTGTCTTTGGTTGTTACCTGTGAACACTCAAAATACTGTCAGTATTTCAATCCTTTTGAGTCCGGTGTCATGAGCAAGTTTCTTGGAGTTGTAAAGGATAGATATTCAAAAACTGCTTTGCAGGCTTATTGTGTGCGTGGAGTAAATCTTGAAATTGCAAAAACAAATACCATGATGCGAAACTGCATAATATTTAAGCTGCCTGAAAATAAAACATATCCTCTTTTGTATGTCTTTTCTGAAATATCGTTTGACATTGCAGAGCGTATTCGCATGACCGATCTGCTGGCTACTTATGACCGAAAGGATATAGAGATGCATCTTGTATTTGCTGTTAGGAATACTGAGGCTGCCCGGATTTTTTGTGATGAAACCAAGTGTATAGATAAGTTTTGTCGAGTTGACAACCCTCTTGAAACTAACGATACATACAATGTTACAATCAGGTTTTTTTCAATGGATGAGCAAAAATATTTTGTTCTTAACCAGTTTGGAAGTGTCTTTTATGTTGAGGGGGCATATATATGAGTTCATTTGGTAATTATAAAATCGGTGAAAAAATTAAATTCCTTGATGATGATGGAAATTATATTTCGGGTGTTATAGAACAACTAACAGAACATCAGGTGATAGTTAAGCCCGATGTTGCTGGCACAAAATTTTACGAGGGTTATAGAATTTGCCTGTCTCGCAGCGAGCTTCAGGTGAAAATAATGAATATAAGTAGTTATGAGGAAGTGATTGTTGATGAAGATGGTTCGGTATCAATATGACTTTTCTGAGCAGAACCGAAAGTTTTGAAATTCCCTTGTTTATAAAAAATGGAGAGTGCGATGTGTTGCCTCTCCATAATTTTTTACTATAAATTTGATTATGCAGTCATTCTTCGTCTTGGTGCTGCGTAGTCCTCTTTTTCCTTTTTTTCAAGAAATGCACTGATTGGCTTCTGAAAAATAAGGCATATCTTGTTAAGATTATCTACTGTTGGTACTGAAGGAGTTATATCATTCTCCCACATCATTACGCTTGTGGATGATACTCCGATTTTCTTTGCCAATTCTGATTGTGTGATTTTCTTTTCTTTTCTATACTTTCTTAATGCGTTGGGTTCCCATACGAAATAGTACCTTCCATCATTTTCATTGTTAAGGATAGTCTGTAATGCATACCACTGTTCGAGTTTCGGAGAACATGCACCGCTTTCAATATACTGCAAGGTTCTTGTACCAATGCCTGCCATCTCTGCTACTTCTTCCTGAGTGAAACCTAATTCTTTTCTCTTCTCTTTGTAATTCATAAGTGTTCTCCTCTATTTGATTATTCTTCTAATCGGTTCTTTGATTTTGCATATTGCAAAAGTCTGGAATATGTTCTGGCACTAATTTTCATTTTTTCTAATATGTAATATTTAGGTGCCCCACCATTATACAGCTCGATGAATGTTTCTCTTCTGCTCATCATCCAATCGCTGTCCTTTATTCTTCCATTTCTTTTAAGCAATTTCTTTAGTTTTTCATTCTCTTTTTTTAGTTCTTCGTTTTCATTTTTTAGTGCTGCTATTTCTTTTTTTAACTCTTCTTCCATAGATGCACCTCTTTTTCTGTGCCACTTAGTCACTAAATGGCGTTGTCTTTATCTAATATATACCCCAGATATTGTGTTATGTCAACATTTTTTTTAAAAATTTATGATTTTGCCTGTTATTTTCCCTATACTACTTATGAAGATATTTTTAACCAGGAGGTGTTTATGGCTAACGAAAATATAAGTTCTGCTCCATCTGACTTGTCAAATACAACTGTTGCACTTAATGATGCACTGGAAAAACTGGCAAGGGAACGGGCAGAAGCAGAAAGACGCGAGGACGAGGAATATAAGAAAAGCGCAAAGGTTTATAAGGTCGACAAGAAAAAAATCTTGCATAATGCTGAAATGTATGCTGTTTTGGGTATTGATTTTGTAATTGTTGTGTATGCCCTTGTTTGTATGATAATGGCTTTTATTGCCACAGATTATACAAAATTATTCAGTGTGTATGTTCTTGACTTTGCAATTCTTTTAAGTGTGGGAGCCCTTGTTGTATCTTCGGCGTGGGATTATTGGAATTATCATTCGAGAAAAATAACGTTTATGGTTCTAATATCCTCCCTAATTACCATATGCTTTGCGGAATTTATTTACATTTTTATATCTGCTTTCATAGTTCCGTTACTGCTCATACCTACTCCAAACCAATGGGTAACTGAAGCAAAGTGGATGTTTCTTATTCGCTATGTGACCATAATGCCAACTCTTGTTGTGAGTGGTTTCTTTGCTCAGGGCTTTTGGCGGTTTGCATTTGATAAGTTTGTTACAAATGACATTTTTTCATTCCGTATTCTTAATCATGTAGATTTGAGAAAGTACAAGGATACGCTCTATGACGCAAAGATTATCAGGTATCTAAGTAATGGTAAACAGGCGATTGTTCGTGAGGCGGACAGATTTTTGCACTGGTTAATCAATGGTGTTACCGGTGCCGCTAAAACATCATCAATGCTTATTCCCATGATTAACGGCGATCTTAAGGTACGTTGTCACAATGAGGATAAGCAGAAAGAAAAGGCATGGGAGCTTCTTAAGAAAGGCAAGGTTAAGATGAATCGACCTGTTACCGACCGCAATTTTAGTCTCGATGCCTTTACTCCGCTTGATGGTGATACAAAAAAAATAATAGAAGAATTGCAGAAGAAGTACAGAAAATGTGGAATAACTGTTATTGGTCCCGATGATTCTCTTTCTGATGCGGCCTATAAATTATGTGAATCTAAAAATGTGCCATGTAACCGAGTTGATCCAATCACTGCACCTGGAACGGATGGAGAAAACAAGAAAGGTTTTGTTGGTTTTAATCCACTTTATGTCTCTCCTACAATTCCTGAGTGGCAGCGTGGACGAGAAATAATTAAGCGTGCTACACTTTTTGCGGATGTTATGCAGTCAATCAATGAACTTAAGGGAAAGGGTGATCCATATTTCACATCAATCAACCGTTCACTTACTGTTGCTTTTTCGGTATGTCTTTGTGTGACATTCCCTTATCTTGAAAAAAGACAGCCTAATCCTGCTGATGTTCAGCTCATGGTTAATGATTTCACACGAATTAAGCCCTATTTCGAAAAGCTTAAAGAAATATATAATTCCGACAGAGAGAAAAATGACATATATGGTTTTGCGATTGACTGTATAGGATTTGACGTTGTTGGACCGGGTGCAGAGAAAATGATGGAGCAGGCAAGAGGACTTCGTATGATGATGAACGAATTCCTTACAAATCCTCTGATTAGACGAACTCTTTGTGTTGATGAAAGCCATACTGTTGATATGGATAAAATGCTTGGTGAAGGTCAAATAACAGTGGTTAACTACGCATTACAGCTTGGTGCCGTTGATTCTCAGGGTTTTGGTTTGTTTTTCCTTCTTGCGTTTTTTGATTCAGTTTACAGAAGAAATTGTGAGGAAGGTTCGAATATTTTACCTCACTTCTTAATAATTGACGAGCTGCCTGTTATTATTCACCCTGCCTTTGAGCGTGCTGTATCTCTTTTCCGAAAGTATAAGGTTGGTATTGTGGGTGCTTTACAGTCTCTTGACCAGATGGCCAAAAACGAAAACACAAGATATCTTGACAAAGCTCTTATGTCTGGCTGTGCTCATCATTCACTTTTCGGACGTTGCGGTGCTGAGGAGATGAAAAGATATTCAGATCTCGCTGGTAAAGAATGGGTTGTTCAGGAGCAGGTGTCTCAGTCTGAAACAGCGTTGTCTTCCGAGGACACTTCTCTCTCATATTCAGTTAGGGAATCCCTTCAGCAGCAGGAAGCTCTTGAGGGAGTAAAAATTCGTAATCAGCAGTTCCAGGAAGTTACCATGTTCACAGTTGTCAACTCAAATATTGTACGTCCTTTTTTTGGAAAGGTAAGCTTTTTGGATGCAAAAGAAAAGAATGTTTTGGAGCGTCCTACATTCCATTGGGAAGATTATTATGGTAATTTTGCTTCTGCTAATACACTTCCGGAAGAAAGTTTGGTTGAAGCTGCTTTAAAAAATATTGTTACCGATACCTCTGTTTTGTCTCAGAATATAGAAAAAAATGGTAGCTTGACTCTTGAGTCGGGCAGCCGATCCGTAGATAATTCTGACTATGATTTTGCTCATGCTGGAGCTTACGATTCTGGTGAAGACGATGATGAGGACGATGATGATTTTGTTCTTGGTTCCGGTTATCATTCAAATACGAATGAGTCCAAAGATGGTGTAAATGAAAATCTTTCGTCTCAATTTCGCGAGGAAGTTGCTCCTCATAAAGCAGAGGACGATGGAACATATGCAAGTGAGATTGAGGTGTGATTCCATCCATTTTGAGTATGTTTTACTAATTTGAGTGCTAATTTGAGTATATAAA
Organism: Lachnospiraceae bacterium; assembly: GCA_045642625.1. Lineage (GTDB taxonomy): Bacteria > Bacillota > Clostridia > Lachnospirales > Lachnospiraceae > UBA1258. Next base: position 8,003 of record JAZUJC010000086.1, on the reverse strand, counting down.
ATGCTAATTTGAATACTAATTTGAGTATATAAAATGCTAATATGAACACTAATTTGAACATATAAAATGCTAATTTGAGTGCTAATATGAGGGTTAAAATCACTTTAGTATCAGGTGTTTTTCGCCATAAGCCCGCAACCCTTAGAAAATTGTGTGTTTGCCGGGGGTGGCTGATACTGAAAAAGAAGTGTCTCAAGGATGAAACCTTAGTTCTTTCTTCGTGTGGTTTTGTCTTGTATTCTATTCTTTGAGATTGAATCAGTCATATTTTTGTCGAAATGATTTGATTGTGATAAGGATATGAATTTACGCCAGAAATATTTATGAATTTTGATGTGTTGGATTTATGGAGGTAGGGGAATGGAAGGTATCAGAGAAACAAAACTATTTGCTTTTCTTTATGTTTTTGTTGACTGTTTCTTGTGTGTTACTTTGTTACTGAATCAGAAGTTATTCAAATTATCAGACATCTTTGTTTGTTTTGGATTTTTGATTTTTAGTGAAGTTTTGTGTTTGGCTTCATTTTGGGTAAAGCTTCTGAGTGAATTTTTCATTGTGTCCGTTCTTCAAGTCGCCACCTTTATCGTTGTTGGCTATCAGACTGGTTCGGCTGCTCCCCTCTTCTTTCTTCCTTTGTGTTTCGTTTTCACTTTCGTTTCGGAGGACAGCAAACTCAAGAGGTGGATTTTGGTCGCAGGGGGCGCATGGGGAACATACGTTCTCTTCGGTTTGAAAATCAGCTCTTTTGAATTTATCGAGGCATCGGGCAGGGCAGACGAACTGGTGTTCTGTTTCATCATCTCGTCCGTATTTCTATCGCTGGCCCTGGGTAACCATACGAAGATTGAGAAAAAGAAGCTTGAACAGTTAAAGAAGGAAACGGCATATCTCTCATTGCAGACCGATGAGCTTGCCGACCAGAATTACCGAGATAACCTAACGGGATTACCTAACAGAAGATACTATGACCTGGTACTTCCCAAACTCATAGGTGTCAATGAGGACTTTGGTACGCCTTTATCACTTATCGTAATAGACATAGACCATTTCAAAAAGATAAATGATACCTATGGACACGCTATGGGTGATAAGGTATTATCAGCACTGGGCAATCTGATAAATTCAAGTATCAGGGAAGAAGATACCGCGTGCCGTTACGGAGGAGAGGAATTTGTTGTGCTTATGAAGGCAGACTTAAAGACTGCTGCCGACAGGGCGGAACTGATACGTGCAAAGGCAGCAGGACTTAATCCATCCAATATCCATATGACAATATCGTGTGGAGTTGCACAGTACAGTAAAGGGACAAATCTTTTTTCTCTTGCCGATAAAGAACTGTATCGTGCTAAGGAGCTTGGTCGTAATATGGTATGCTGTCAATAACTAAGGTAGGTGGTTTTGATGATAACGAGAATAAATAAAACTGGTGTGTCACCATTCGCATATCACGAAGGAATGGAACTGATTAATGACGCTTCCAGCAAAAATGTAACATATGATTATGTTAAGAAATGTATGACCAATGGTATGATAAGTGATTTAAAGTACAATATACTGAAACTTGTTTATCGTTATTCGTACTTGAACAAAAACATGATAAAAAGAATGCAGAAAGATAGTGAGAGAAAGATTTCCGACTGTGTTGCGTGGCTTGTGAAATATGGTTTCTTAATCCGCTGCTACTGTGTCTATGGCGCCAATTACACACCGTACTTTTACAAAGTGGGCAGTGGCGTCGAAACTTATATGTATCGCAACCAGATAGAGACCACGCCCCATCATTCAGATGCCGCCTCCGCAATATTTTTACTCTGCCGAAATCAGTTTATTTGTGCCGAAAAGGAATCCGAGAGGTTTGTAGATGATTGTCTGCATACAAAGATTCCTGTTAATGAAGGTAAAAAGGAACTTGACCTTGGTTACTCTGCCGTTATTTCAAGCAGTTCCGCTTCTCGCATTAGACTGATGTGTGTACCGGTAAGAAGAAGTGAGGACTTTAAGGATGTATCCGTCCGGATCAAGCTGGCCATGTGTCGAAGAGAAGGCAAAGGTTTTTCCGTACCAATCTGCGTATGTGAGGATATCGTTCATGTAAAGGAGCTTGGTGATGCGATAAGGTCTGACGAAAAGCTTAAGGAAAGCATGATACTCTTTTGTACGGATATAATTACCTTTGGTGAGGAGATAAATTCTCACTTGCTTGGAAGGGACATGTCTGATCCTGACGCAGAAATCAGTGAAATCCAATTAAAGTAAAACAAAAGAACATCCAATGGCGGGGCGTCATTTTAAAGTAAAAGCGTGATATACGCACGGAATAGTTCGCGGTATATCACGCTTTCGTGTTGCTATTTGATTACAATCCAGCTTCCTGATTTCTTTGCCCCACTTCGGACAAGCAGGCCTTTTTCCTGCAATTTCTTTAGAGTTCTTTCGATAGTGCGTTTTGTAACACCGATTGCAGTAGCCATATCGTCTGCTGTTGCTTCCAGATTTCCAATCAAATGTGAAAGGACTTTCTTTTCTGTTGCATTTAAACCGACATTTGTACCGACACTTAAACCGACATTTTTATTTCGATTGGCGACACCCAAAACATCTTCGTCATAAGGAATGGTCACTAAAATATAAGAATCTCCAATGTCAAAGGCATCCTCACCATATCGGGATAGGATAGCAGGAATACCATGCCCTGTATGCTCGGTCAGATTCATGTTCAGAAAAATTCTCATCAGCATATCATTTCTTGGTTTACTAATACCTCTGAAGAACAGTTCTCGTGTCTGACCTTTTGGAAGTCCGCCATGTGATAATATTTCAATACGGTCACTGAAGAATGAAATCAATGGTTGGGATACATTCCAATCGTTATGAACAAGCGCATTTATCACAGCTTCATTTACACTGTCATAATCAAACAGATAGCGATCAACGCGTGGACGGACCGTCGTATCGGAAACGCAGATATTTTCCGCAGCTAGGCGATTCTTAATCTGTTCATAACTGAATAGCAGACATTGATTGCCATAATCATTTCGCTCTGATACAGATGCCTTATTTGTTCCCTGAAATTTAACAGTAATCAGCGGTATCATATTTTTATCAGATAATAACTCAGCTAAAAGATTATACTCACCGTTCGGTGTCCGAAGATTCAGATTTGCCTCGAACGATGAATCTTCCAGGTGATATCCCTTCTCCGCATAATACACTTTTAATGTTTTGAAGGAGATAGAACCATATCTCGCAGGTGTAACTGTCATTAAATCGGAATCAATAAAATTCTTTTCGTAACGAATACGTATCTGTTCGGGTGTCATATTCTTACAGGTTGTACCGATTCGCATAACGCAGCCGGCAGACGAAAAGCCATACTTTTTCTGACAATACAGGGGACGGACTCCTTTTTGTACATGGACTACCAGTATCATTTTCCCATCATCATATCTTATCTCAGAACTGATGATGGCCTGCGGATTGGGCTCAATCTGATCCGTAATCATATCGGATATCTTTTTAGAAGTTTCGTCTATATTGTTCACACCGACAACATTGCCGTTATCATCAACGCCAATGATAATATCTCCACCATTTGTATTAAGGAATGCAACGATTTCCTTACAGATTGTGTCTGCAAATTTAGCTTTTAATTCAAGAACCTCAGATTCAATGTATACCATGCTTATCCCTCCTGTTAATGATGGTATTATACAGTATAACCGACACAAATTCAAGTTATACCGACATTATACCGACATATACAGTGACAAAAATACAGAGTAACATGAAAAATTGCGGTTCGTATTACTCTGTATCTCTTTTTCTTAGTCAACCCGATAGCAACAGTGCTCATTTTTTAGTGTTACTGTTTTATGAACACTGCGCTAAACGGGTGTTCTTTTTCTTTTTTATTCTGCTTTTTTTATTAACAGCTTTCCGTTGCTGCACTCAACGGTTATTTTATCCCCGGGCTTGAATCCAGCTTCTTCGAGCCACTTGCCCTGTAATAATATTCTTGGTGCACGATAAGGTTTGGTCCTGCTAATAATATCAACAAATTCACATACTTTTAAATTTCTGTTCTTCAATTCTTCCCTCCTTGCCCTCTTTCACTGAATTATTATATCAATATTCCCCATATAATTCAATTATAACCTGTGTTATCCGTTATTTGACTTGTTTACAAGATACTGTAAGTGCAAAGAAGTGTATTTTATACCAATTACAAATACAATTCAATAATTGATGGATATTTTGCATAAAATTAAAGGGCTGATTGTAAAACAACCGCCCTTCAATTCCTAAATCAGCTCATATGTAGGCTGACCGCCTGCAACAAGAAGATCATCAAGACCTTTGCCTACGGAAATATCCCATCCGGCTACAGCTACCATGATGCCCTCTTTTTTCAGAGCCTCGACCAACATATTCTGTGCGTTAAGCACGTTCTTGTTGGTTTCTTTGTCGGCATCGTAAGCAACGATAATAAGTCGTGCTCCTGCCTCCTTTAAGATGTCAACTGGACGCTTGCCTGTGGCCTTATCCTTGTCGAACATCTGTCTCCAGTTCCCAACACCAGGAACATCAATGCACATCATTCCGAGTTTTTCACTTGCAACAATGCTCTTTTTCTCTCCTTCTGTCATTAAGACAGCTTTTTGAGAACCTGTTCTTGCCGTTGTTGGCTGGTAGTATCCTAATCGGATACCCGAGCTGCAGCCATCCTTGTATATGTTTGCGATGATACCCTGCTGGGCTTTTTTCTCATCATCCTTGTATGAGCTCATCCAAACATATTTACCCGTTTCCCTGTATTTACAGGGGCGGTTTTCAACGGCTGCTGCCTTTTTCTCTGAGAGGTACTGCTCCTGCGAGATTGTGAAGCCTCTCTCGTCTTTCCACCTACGATCTACCCTAATTCGTATTCCTACGAATCTGCCGTAGATGTCGGGTACTGGTATAACAAGTCCGCCCTGACCGTTAAAAGTCCATTCCCCGTTTTTTCTGTAGAAACCTGGCACACCCTTTAGGTTTTCGCCATACTTCTGTGCCATACGCATCATTATCTGCTTTCGTGAAGCGTTTGCCGATGTGTATGATCTGTTCTGATACCTGAATCCGTCAGGCTCCGGTATCGAACGAATGCAATACTTTTCGATTTCCTCATCAGTCAAGCCTTCCTTATGAAGATACTCTCTGTGAGCTGGTTCGAGTACCAGAAGGCTAAGGAATGCCGAATACATTTCGTGCAACTCATCATTTGAACGCACTTCAACTTCTTCTTCCTTAACCATTTGCACCTTTTTAGGTTCATACTTAACTGTTGAACCACCCGGAGCTACTGTGCCGTCTTTTAGCTTTCTTCCGGGATTTCTCGCCATCCATCCGCCTATTTCCTGAATAGTAACGGATGTTTTCGTGCTGATAACCACATACGTTCTGCCGTCATAAGGGCTAACAAATGTTGTTAAGGGTTCCTGAGCAAAACTCTCGGAACCTGCACGCTGGCAATTATACAGAACAACTCCCATTTCGTTATGCGGAATCATTCTGCAGCACCAGTCGGTATGACCACAGATAGGACATACTTCCCCGTGCTTTGACAATCTTTCAAACTGAAAGTTTGCCATTTTAAAACACCTCCTTAAAACAAAAAAGACGTTTCTATCTGAAACGTCTACTACATCGACCTGCGACGTTATTGCCATGGAGACAAGGATTTGAGTCTCACCAAGCTTATAAAACCAAACCTTTCACAGTGTTTGGAATATGGCAGCTATTAACTGTCGCAACAAGAATATTACAATATTACAATAACACTAACAGGGAATGTTGTCAATAACCTTCGGAGTGTAAAATGTGAGCCTACAATGAGCCTACAATGCTTTTTTTAAGTGAAAAACAGTGTTGGATTTTTGCATATACTCCGTATAGGCAACTTTAAACAGTGTTTTTTATCTTTTGATTAACAATTTTACACAACGAAGGCTCACGTTTTACACAACGAAGCCTCCCATTTTACACACCGAAGCCTCCCATTTTACACACCGAAGCTTATTGATAAACCCGCAAAGCCTTGATTTATAAGGGTTTGTGGGTTTATGATATGCCTTGCAAATATTAAGAGTAATACTAAATGATGATTATTATACTATTTCTATTGGCGGTTTCCTGATGTTTTGCGATTGGCTCGTAAAGCCCCTTTTGCATCGGGATGGTATATTTTATCGTCTTTTAGCTTTAAGCGGCTGTATGAGCCTTGTGGTGATTCTGAGAGGCGTTACAGTTTTTCGTATATAGTCCTACAAATCACGAGAATGCCCCAAATTTCGTTTTTATTATTAAAAGTGATAATTTATACCTTTACGTGCAAAACACCCCTAAATGAGCCTTGTGGTGATTTAGGGGTGGTTTGTAATTATATATTTATTAAATTGTCTGTTGATTGCTTATGGTTTTACTGCTGCCTCTATGATTTCCACAATAATCTGGTCTATGCTTTTGTCCTGCTCGTAAGCCCGGTATTTTATCTCTCCGTATGTTCTGGGATTTAAACCAAGAAGTATCTTTGCGCCGATTTCCACAAACTGACTCTTGTTTGCTTCTTTGAGCTTAGTCTTTGTCTGCTTTCGGATTTCTGCATGGAGGTTTGAGGGTATTGTGAATGTAACCTGTTCCTTTTTGTTTTTTGCCTCTTTGGTGGCAGCAGGTTTTTCTACTCTCCCACTCTCCTGCTTGTTCTTATCGGGCTCAATGATTTCACTGCTTTCAGAGGGTACTGTTTCTTTCTTTTCTTCCGCGACATCTTCTTTGACTATTTTCTTGATTTCTTCTTTAGCTTTCTTTTCAGGCTCCGCCTGTTTTACTTCCGTTGTGTCCTCTTGTTTCTTGGCCTTCTTTGCAAAGCTGTTGTTTGACATATATTTTAAAGCTTCAAGAGCTTCTTTGGGTATTGGTTTGCTCATCTTATTCCACGTCCTTTCCATATTCTTCAAGTATTGCTCCGGCGAGTGCCACGAAATTACCTATTGCCTCTGCTTTTGCGTCCTGTTTAAACAGCGTGACCTTGTGGTTCTGAGCCTTAACTATCGACTCACATATATTAATTGATGGCAGCAGGGTTAAATCATACTGCTTCAGAGCATTTTCCATCTTTTCCAATGCCTCGGCTGTGACCACCCTGCCCTTAACTACTTTTGTGGGACATACGCCATAGATTCTGCTGCCTCGTTTGTTATCCCTGGAGAATACCTTTTGCAGTTCCACGACAGTCTCCATAAAAGTTTCCACTTCGAACTTGGCGCGATCAATTGGAATTACTACTCCGTCCGATGCTCTGGCAGCAGACTTACTTAAGTATCCGAGTTGGGTTGGTGTATCTATGAGTATTATATCAAAGTCCTGTTCTATCTCACCCAGTCTTTCACTTAATAGCTCCTGATACTCCGGTTGGTCTGATTCAGTGGCGTTATACATCTTCTCAACGATGTCGAGTGACCTCGTGCTTGGAATGATATGCCCTTTTTCCGTTTCCTGTATGGCGTCTGCCATTGGCACCTGCCCCAGTATGGCTTCGGTCAGTGTAGGCGAGTCCTTTGTGTCTGCCTGATAGTAATTGGTAAGAGAATGCTGAGGCTCAAGATCGACAGTGAGTACCTTGTGCCCTATTGCCGAATATATTTCTGCCAGAAACTCAACTGTAGTGGTCTTGCCCTGCCCTCCCGATGCATAAATAATTGATAATATTAGTGCCACGATGATTACCTCCTTTTCTGCGTTGTTTTGCGATTGCGTATATTGTATTTTAATCTTTCACGCCGGCGCTTATATTAGTTGTGTGATTTTATACTGTGTATTATACATTCCAAGTGATTTTCAGTCAATATTCATTACCTGTTCTGCGGTGTCTTATATTTTTTACACCCACTTATACATTTGTTTGCATTGTATTATATTGTGTATGCGATTGATTTATGTTATTGCTTATGCTTTAACGATTTTTA
>JAZUJC010000085.1:0-2715 GCA_045642625.1 Lachnospiraceae bacterium | reverse complement strand
GCTGTTCGTTCATAACCTCATCGTACTCAAGAAGGTGCTTTCTGGTTTCAAAGTTACGGGACTCAATCTTCTTTTGCGCCTTCTCAATAGCCCTTGAAATCATGGGATGCTGGATTTCCTGACCACGCTGAAGTCCAAGGGACTGGAACATAGCCTTTGTCTTATCAGATCCAAACAGACGCATCAAATCATCTTCAAGTGAAAGATAGAATTTAGAAGCACCGGGGTCACCCTGACGACCTGAACGACCACGAAGCTGATTGTCAATACGACGTGATTCGTGTCTTTCTGTACCGATAACCTTAAGACCACCTGCTGCTCTTGACTCTTCGTCAAGCTTAATATCGGTACCACGACCTGCCATGTTTGTAGCAATGGTAACTGCTCCATGCTGTCCTGCCTGTGCTACGATTTCAGCTTCCATCTCATGGAACTTAGCATTAAGTACTGTATGATGGATACCCTTTTTCTTAAGGATACGGCTTAACTCTTCGGAAGCATCAATGGTAATTGTACCTACAAGTATAGGCTGTCCGGTTGCATGGGTCTCACAAATATCATTTACAATCGCCTCAAGCTTTTCCTCCCTGGTGATGTAAATTGCGTCGTGCAAATCCATACGGGCAATGGGCTTATTGGTGGGAATCTCAATAACGTCCATGCCGTAAATATCTCTGAATTCCTGCTCTTCTGTAAGAGCTGTACCGGTCATTCCGGCCTTTTTATAATATTTATTAAAGAAGTTCTGGAAGGTAATTGTAGCAAGAGTTTTGCTTTCTCTCTTAATACGAACACCTTCTTTTGCCTCAATTGCCTGATGAAGACCATCGGAATAACGACGACCGTTCATGATACGACCGGTAAACTCGTCAATAATAACGATTTCGCCATCCTTAACAATATAGTCCTTATCCTTAAACATAAGATTGTTAGCCTTCAAAGCAGTAATAACAGCATGCTGAATATCAACATTCTGAGGATCTGCCAGGTTGTCCAAATGGAAGAACTGTTCAGCTTCCTTAACACCCTTTTCGGTAAGTGTAACAATCTTGTCCTTTTCATTTACGATAAAGTCACCGGTTTCTTCCTGAACATAGCCCATGAGCATATCCATTTTGCTGACATTCTCAAGGTCCTTACCTCGATGAAGCTGCTTGGCAAGCATATCTGCCATTGAATAAACACTGGTAGACTTGGTGCCCTGACCCGAAATGATAAGTGGTGTTCTCGCCTCGTCAATCAAAATGGAGTCAACTTCGTCGATGATGGCATAGTGAAGATCTCTGAGAACAAGGTCCTTGTCATAAATCGCCATATTATCACGAAGGTAATCGAAACCAAGTTCGTTGTTGGTAACATAGGTAATATCAGCCGCGTAAGCTTCTTTCTTTTCCTCGGTAGTCATATCATTAAGTGACACACCTACGGAAAGGCCCAAGAAACGATGTACCTCACCCATCCACTCAGCATCACGCTTTGCAAGATATTCATTGACTGTAACTACGTGAACGCCCTTTCCTTCAAGCGCATTCAGGTAAACAGGAAGGATATCAGTCTGGGTTTTACCTTCACCTGTTTTCATTTCCGCAATACGGCACTGGTGAAGAATAATACCACCGATAATCTGAACACGATAATGCTCAGTACCAATAACTCGACGGGTAGCCTCTCTTGCAACCGCAAAAGCCTCTACCAGTAAATCATCAAGCTTGGCACCGTCCGCAATACGCTTTTTAAACTCTCCTGTTTTAGCTTTTAATGCCTCGTCGGACAGTTCAAGCATCTGGGGTCTTAACGCCTCTATTTTTTCCACCAATGGCATGATTTTCTTAATCTCACGCTGACTGTGTGTTCCAAAGACTTTATCAAATAACTTCATTTGTAAATACCTTTCAGTTATATCGAAACAGGCCGCTTGGCCTGTTTCAAAATTAAGCTGCTATTAAACAAATTAATATTCCATAGCCTTTTCTTCGCCTGTTTCAACTCTTAAGCCGCCCTGGCAAAGTGCAAGAAGTTCATCTTCTCCGGGATATACGGTGAAAGGAGCAATCCAGCCTGCTCTCTCCTTAATTGCATCGCATGTAATCTTTCCGTATGCAATACCACCGGTAAGAATAATCTGGTCAACCTTACCCTCCAGTACAGTAGCCATGGCACCGATGTCCTTAGCTACCTGATAGTGGAATGCGTGGAATACCTTTGTAGCGAACTCATCGCCTTCAAGATACTTAGCTTCTACGATTCTTGCATCGTTGGTGTTAAGGTAAGCGTTAAATCCGCCACCGCCAACAAGCTTCTTGTATAATTCTTTTTCGGTATACTTGCCTGAGAAGCAAAGCTTTAACAAATCTCCGGGAGGTACTGCACCTGCACGTTCGGGTGAAAATGCACCTTCTCCATCAAGAGCATTATATACATCAACAACCTTTCCGTTCTTGTGACCGCCAACTGAAACACCGCCACCCATGTGAACTACAATTAGGTTAAGATCTTCATACTTCTTTCCGACTTCCTTGGCATAACGCTTAGCAACCGCCTTCTGGTTAAGTGCATGGAATACGCTTCGACGGGGAAGTTCCGGTACACCTGAAAGTCTTGCGATTTCCTGAAGTTCATCCACTACTACAGGATCTACGATGTATGAACGAATTCCGAGAGAATCAGCAATTTCTTTTGCAAGAATACCACCAAGGTTTGAAGCATGCTGACCCT
>JAZUJC010000084.1:0-4261 GCA_045642625.1 Lachnospiraceae bacterium | reverse complement strand
TCCCGAATCTCCCGAAGATGCAGTTGCTTATATTGTAGGCAAATTACAGGAAAAGCATGTTATCTAATTTAAGGAGGCTAATATAATGAATTTAGAAGAATATAAAGGCGTATTCGTCTTCGCGCAGCAGGTAGACAACGTTGTTTCCGGCATTGCGTATGAATTACTTGGAAAAGCAAAAGAACTCGCTCAGCCTCTTAACGCACAGGTTACTGCAGTTCTTATCGGTTCTGATGTAAAGAACCTTGTAGATTCTCTTGCTGAGTATGGCGCAGACAGAGTAATCGTAGTTGATGATCCTGAATTAAAGGAATACAGAACTGAGCCTTATGCTCACGCTCTTTCATCAGTTATTAATGAATTCAAGCCTGACATCATGTTAGTTGGTGCTACAGCAATCGGTCGTGACCTTGGCCCTACCGTTTCTGCAAGAGTAGCTACCGGTCTTACCGGTGACTGTACAGTACTTGAAATCGGTGACTTCCCCTTAGTAGCAGTTCCCGGTAAGGAAGCAGAGCAGAAGCACAATCAGCTTCTTATGACTCGTCCTGCATTCGGTGGTAACACAATCGCTACAATCGCTTGTCCTGACAACCGTCCTCAGATGGCTACAGTACGTCCCGGTGTTATGCAGAAGATTGATCCCATTAAGGGCGCTAAGGCAGAAGTTGTTGAATACAATCCCGGCTTCACACCTAACAACAAGTATGTAACCATTAAGGAAGTAGTTAAGGCTGTTTCTGATGTAGCTGATATTATGGACGCTAAGATTCTTGTATCCGGTGGCCGTGGTGTTGGTTCTGCTGAGAACTTCAAGCTTCTTGAAGACCTTGCTGCAGTACTTGGCGGTACAGTATCCTGCTCACGTGCAGTTGTAGATTCAGGCTGGAAGAACAAGGAATTACAGGTTGGTCAGACCGGTAAGACCGTTCGTCCCAATGTTTACTTCGCAATCGGTATCTCAGGTGCTATTCAGCACGTTGCAGGTATGGAAGAATCAGGTATCATCATCGCTATTAACAAGGATGAAGATGCTCCTATCTTCGATGTAGCTGATTACGGTGTAGTAGGAGATCTTAACAAGATCGTTCCTCAGCTTACCGCTGCATTAAAGGAAGCTATTGCTAACAAGTAATTTGTTAAGCAATCGTAAAGAATAATTAGGGAGAGACAATTGTCTCTCCCTTTTTTCTTTTTTGGGGACAATAATTGTGTAAAAAATTATCAATAAAAATACATCAAATATGTTACAAAAAACATCAAATATGATAAAATGTCAGTATATTCAAAGAAAGGAATCTTTTTTATATGAATAATAGTACTGATGTTGCAATTGTAAACAAACGCGCCTGTTCCGTATTCACTGTTATTACGGTTTTGTTAACCGGCGCATATTTGATTCAGGCAGTTAAGGGTGCGACCGCGATGCCGATATTTGCTGTATTGGCAATTCTGGCGTTGGGCCCCATGATTGGATGCTGGGTGGCATATAAAGCAGATGAAGCTTCACCCTATATTAAACACATAATGGGTATCGGCTATTCATTGTTTTACATTGTCAGCTGCTTTACCAGTGAAGAAAGACTTGTGTTTGTATATGCAATCCCTATGATGATTGCAATTACAATGTTTTGCGATCTTAAGTATTCCGTGGCCATTTCAATAGGTGCATCGATTGTGGCAATCGCACACGCAATATGGTATACAATGAAGCATCCGCTTACTATGGATACCGAAATCGCCGCTTCGGAAATTGAAATACTGGTAATGATTGTAATTGCTCTTTTTACCACTATTACCATTAAAACAATCATTTATATGAATGAGCAGAAGGTTAATGATGTAAATGATACAAATGCCAAGACTGCAAAGATGCTTGATGAAATCATGACAATATCCGCAGATATTATTGATGAGGTGGCCGTGGTTTCAAGCAAGATGAATATGCTTTCTTCTTCCTGCAGCGAAACTGTTAATGCAATGCAGGAAATTCAGTCCGGCACCACTGATTCCGCTGAGTCGGTTCAGAATCAGCTTGTTAAAACCGAGGAAATTCAGGTTCAGATTGAGAAGGTTACCAAGGCAAGCAGTAATATAGGCGACAACGTTGTGGTTACGGTTGATGCCTGCCACGAAGGCCGTGACAATATTAAAAAGCTTATTGAACAGTCTGCTTTATCTGAGAGTGCAGGCGCTTCCGCTGTTAAAGAAGTTGAAGACCTTAGAAAGTCAACCGAACAGATGCAGACAATTGTTGAGCTTATCCAGGGTGTTGCTTCACAGACCTCCCTGCTTGCGCTTAACGCATCCATCGAGGCAGCCCGTGCAGGAGAGGCCGGAAGAGGCTTTGCAGTTGTAGCAACCGAAATTTCCAACCTTGCAGGTCAGACTCAGACAGCCACCAAAAACATCAGCGATCTTATCGATGGGATTTCAAAAGAAATGGGTGAGGTTGTCAGTGCAATCGATTCCCTTGTTGACAGTAACAGAATCCAGAATGAGTCAGCCAATGTTACAGCCAGCAGTTTTGAAAAGATTGTTGAAAGTATCAGAAATATTCGTACCAATTCCAACGAGCTTAATGATGTTGTAACAAAGCTTGCATCTGCCAACCAGGAAATTGTTGAAAGCATTCAGACTATTTCAGCTATTACCGAAGAGGTTTCAGCTCACTCCAACAACACCGGAGAAGTAACCGAGCAGAATGTACTTATTGTTGATGAAACAATGGAGGTTGTTAATGAAATGAATGCCAATGCCGAAAAGCTTAAGGCAATGAGCTAATCATATAAAATATTAAAATTTTGGGCCGTTTCGTAAATTTTTCGAAACGGTCCTTTTGTTTTATTTACAGTCTTTTTATAGACACACCCCCTAATAAGTGTTATTATCTTTAAGATGGATTTTAATGGGCGCAGTAGGTTCTTTTTGACTTAAAATGCCCATTTAGTAAGGAGAATATATAGATATGAGCAAAAACTTTACAGATTTACTTTCCAAGGTTTCACAGTGCGAAATCAAGAAACTTTCCGTTGCTGTGGCTCAGGACAAAGCAGTTTTGGAGGCAGTAAAGGCTGCCAAAGAAAGAAATATTGCAGACGCAATTCTTGTAGGTGATGAAGACAAGATTCGTGCTATTGCTGCAGAGCTTTCTATGGATTTATCTCAGTTTGAAATTATTGATGAAAAGGACAATGTTGCTGCATCATTAAAGGCAGTTTCACTTGTACATGACGGTAAAGCTGATATGTACATGAAGGGACTCCTTGATACAAAGACCTTCTTAAAGAGTGTTCTTGACAAAGAGGTAGGCCTTCGTACCGGAAAGCCTCTTTCACATGTATGTGTATTCGAAATTCCCGGTTTTGACCGTCTCATTTTTATGACCGACGTAGCATTTATTCCTTATCCCACTCTTGAGGATAAGGTTAATATGATTAACTATACTGTAGAAGTTGCCAAGGCTTGCGGCGTTGACAATCCTAAGGTTGCACCTCTTGCAGCTGTTGAGGTAGTAAATCCCAAGATGCCTGTAACAGTTGAAGCAGCAGAGCTTACCAGAATGTGTGAAGAAGGAGAAATCACAGACTGTGTTGTTGACGGACCTCTTTCACTTGATATTGCTCTTTACAAAGAAGCTGCAGAAGAAAAGGGTGCTCTTGACAGAAAGGTAGCCGGTGATGCCGACATCCTCGTATTCCCTGACATTCATGCAGGTAACCTTGTTTATAAGGCAATTGTTCACATGGTTGATGTTAAGAACGGAAATATCCTTACAGGTACCAAGGCACCCGTTATTCTTACTTCCCGCTCAGATTCCTGTGAAGCTAAGGTTAACTCAATTGCACTTGCATCGGTAGTAGCTACCGAGCAGGCAAAAAAAGTCCAGTAATTATAAAGGAGAACAGATATGTCATACATTAGTTTGATTATTAATCCCGGTTCAACTTCCACCAAAATCGGTGTGTTTGAAGATGAAACCTTATTATTCGAAGAGACCCTTCGCCATACAACCGAAGAAATTGCTCAGTACGGTTCAATTTTTGAACAGAAGGATTTCAGAAAAGAAGTTATTTTAAATATCCTTAAGGAAAAGGATTTTGATTTAAAGAAGCTTAGCTTTGTAGTGGGCCGTGGTGGTATGTTAAAGCCCATTCCCGGTGGTACTTATGAGGTTACAAATGCTCTGTTAAACGATCTTATTATCGGTAAGCAGGGTCAGCATGCTTCAAACCTTGGTGGTATTCTTGCAAAAGAAATT
>JAZUJC010000083.1:0-5085 GCA_045642625.1 Lachnospiraceae bacterium | reverse complement strand
ATAAGAATTGTATCTACAGACCACCAAATCGGCCCATGAGGTTTAAACATAAACTCATAGTTATCAATAAAAAAGTCACATTTATATAATTTTCCCCACCAGGTTCGGAAAACATTGTAGATAATCGGAAACTCGTTTCCGACTTCCGATAAATTATCATAAAATTTATCTTCGGGGACTCTTGTACCGGTTATCTTCCCTTCTCTAACAAAATTGTTTCCGGCAAAAGTAATATCTGCGTTGGTTTCTTTTGCTTTCTTATAAAGAATCTCAACAAATTTCGCATCAATGGTATCATCTGAATCCACGATAGAAAAATATTCACCAACTTCAGCATTGTCCGGAATCCACCACTCTAATTTTTTATTTGTGATTCCCGTTTCGGTAACACCGTTCTTTTCATTGCGTGTCAATGTAATTCGAGAATCTTCCAACGCCAACTGCCTTAAAATCTCTCCGGTTCTGTCTGTTGAACCATTATCTCTGATATACAGGTTGATCGCCTGTTCACTCTGATTCAGTATACTTCTGACAGCTGCCTCAACATATTTTTCCGTATTATAGGCGGTCATCAAAAAAGTGACTTTAATGTTATCCTTCATTGTCTATTCCCACAATTTCCACTTTGCCTGATTTGTATTCCAAAGGTATTCCAATGTTTCTTTATCTCTTAATGTATCCATACACTGCCAAAAACCATAATGTTTAAATGCCTTAAGCTGTCCATCGGATGCCAGTCTTTCCAACGGTTCACGTTCAAAAAAGGTGGCGTCACCATCAATATAGTCAAGTACTTTAGGCTCAAGAACCATAAAGCCACCATTTATCCATCCACCATCTTCTTTTGCCTTTTCTGTAAAACGATTGATAGAGCCTTTTTCATCCATATCAATTACACCAAAACGGCCACCGGGTTGTATGGCTGTTATCGTAGCTAATTTCCCGCTTGCATTATGGAAATCAAGCAGTGCATTAAGATCAACATTTGACACCCCGTCACCATAGGTCATCATAAAAGTTTCATCACCTATATATTTCGCCACACGCTTCAAACGACCGCCTGTCATGGTCGCATAACCGGTATCTACAATCGTAACCTTCCATGGTTCTGCTATGTTATTATGTATAATCATTTTGTTGTCAGCGGAAAAATCGAAAGTCACATCACTTCTATGGAGGTAATAATCGGCAAAATATTCTTTTATCAAATATTGTTTATAACCTGCACAGATAATGAATTCATCAAATCCATAATGTGAATAGTATTTCATAATGTGCCACAAAATAGGCGAACCACCTATTTCAATCATCGGCTTAGGACGCAGATGACTTTCCTCACTGATGCGTGTTCCCAATCCACCTGCAAGAATCACAACCTTCATAAGCAACCTCCAAATAAATAAAAAACCTCTTTATCTATATCGGCTAATATTCGCAATAAATTTATAATATGTTGTTAAATATTATACCCCATAAATGCATATCCCGAAGCTTCATAAAACCTAGTGAGCAATACCTGATTCTTTCAGTCCGACATTCCCTTATTTCCACACCAAAAACGGCCGAAACACCTATGGCATTTCGACCGTATATTTCCACTATTAAATTTTAAAAATATGCCTATGCTAAATATAATTCAAAGTCTTAAGCACAAACAGCCACAGCGTCAGTGTAAAGGCCGACAGTAATGTAGTGCACATTACGGTTCCGGCGCTGGTCTGGCCCTCATGGCCCATGGATTTGGCCATTACAAAGCTGCTTACGGTTGTGGGGGAGCCAAGCATTATAAGTATTGCCAGCAGTTTATCCCTTGTGTAACCAAGACAGATGGCAAGTGGAAGGAACATGGCGCAAAAACCTACAAGTTTAAAGAATGTAGCCGTAACAACCGCTCCGGCCTGTTTGCCGATTGAATTAAAATTAAGACTGGCGCCCAGTGCCATAAGGCCAAGGGGAGTGGCAGTGTTGCCTACGTGAGTTACCGTTCTCTCAAATATTACCGGGCTTGGAATCCTGAACACCGCCCAAACGGCTCCCACAACAATTCCCAAAATAATGGGGTTTGTGATGATTCCCTTGAAGGTTTCTTTTGCCAAAGCCTTAGAAACCTTGCCCTTCCCGTTACCGGGCTTTAAGATTTCCAAAAGAACAACCGCAGTTACATTGTAAAGGGGCACCGCACCGATAATCATAAGGGGCACCATTCCCGCGTCGCCGTAGAGATTTGTAACGATTCCCACGCCAAGCAGGGCTGCCGAGGATCTGAAGGAAGCCTGCACAAACTCAGCCTTGTCAAAGATTCCTTTAAACATAAATGCAATTACCAACAAAAGAATGATTGAAAGCGCGGTCACACCGAAGCAAAAGAATACAAACCCCGTATCCCAGCTTTCCTTAATATCCTGGTTGGCCAGTTCCCTAAACACCAGCACCGGCAAAGCAATTTTAAACACAAAGCTGTTTAAGTTCTTTGTAAACTGCTCGTTTAATATATTCATTTTTCTGAATAAATAGCCCAGCACCATCAGTAAAAATATGGGCATTGTGGCATTTAAACAAAAAATAAGATTATCTAACATAGTATTCTCGCATCACATTTATTTTTACATATAATTTTGAACTCAGTACCTATGGAAGTCAATGATGCAAATTAGCAAAATACACCCGTTGTACAAGTGTAAATTAGGCACATTTCAAATTCTCACTCATAAAAATATACACATCCATTGCACACAAAAAGAGGGGACATCGTAGCTTCGTATCGACATCCCCTCTTAAACTATTTCAGTTTCCAATGGACTATACCTCCAATCATTGTTTTGAGTTCTGTATTCAGTTGTTATAATGTGCCTTTTGGACCGTACCTCCTGTTCTTTAGATTATCTATAATAATGTTTCGCCTTCCGCGAAATACTGTTTCTGATTAAATTCTCCTTTCGCCTTAGTAAGATTTGATTTTATTAAATGAATTACTGCTGCATTGGACTGTACCTCTTTCTTAGTATCGGTTCAAAAGAAGTTGTGTTTCTTTTGATAGTTTTAGTATATCACTATATTTATAAATTGCAACTACTTTTTCACATATTTTTGTTTATTTTCTGTTAATTTTCGCGCAATTACGTTTTTGTACATTCTTTTTGTTTTAAACTCAGCATTTTATCTGTCCTTTCATGGTTCAAGGCAGCCCCTTTATCTGCCTTTTTATGTTTGCCGATTTTGTTGACAAAGCCTTTCTTTTCCTATATTCTTTACTATCGAGTGAAGAAAAACACTCATCAAAATAAGAAACCGATTCCCATATTTGAGAACCGGTTTTTATTATAATTATTATTATGAAATGAGGATATCATTATGGAATCTTGGCTGTTTTTTGCGTTGGCCACCACTCTTTTATGGGGCGTTGCGGAACTCTTTTACAAGCGTGGCGCAAAACCCTTTGAAAAATACTCGCATCTTAAAATTTCCATGTTTGTAGGCTTTGTAATGGGCTTACATGCCACCTACGAATTCATTTTGGAATTCGTGTGCGGCGATATGGTTTTTGATCCCAGAAACTTTTACATTTACCTGCCTGTAACATTCTGTTACATTTTATCAATGTCCCTTTCCTATTTCGGAATGAGATTCATTGAAGAATCAATATCAGATCCTATCGAGAATACCTCAGGTGCTCTTTGCTCCGTGTTCTGTGTTGTGTTCCTTCACGAAACAATGAGCGTATGGGCCGTTACCTTTGTGGCCGTACTTATGGTTGGTGTTCTTGGCTTAGGCTTCCTGGAGAGAGGTGCAAAGCGTGCCAATCTTGGAAAGAAAATGGCCATGGTTGCTTTTGCCATGCCTTTCCTCTATGCCTTGTTTGATGCCATCGGATCTACACTGGATGAATTCTATTTGGGAGATGAATCTCCCCTCATCGTTGCCGAAGGTACCGATATCGAGCTTGTTGCCAACACCTGCTATGAATATTCATTCCTTCTTGTGGGTATCGTCATTTTCATATTCTTAAAGGTGAAGGGTGAAAAGATTGAGCTTCCCAAGCAGGGCGATAAGATTTTGGCTGCGATATGCGAAACAGCCGGACAGTTCACCTACGTATACGCAATGAGCGACGGTAACGGAATTATCTCCGCACCCATTCTTTCCTCGGTTTGTGTTGTTTCATTTATTCTTTCACACATATTCCTGAAAGAGAGGCTTAAGGTTAAGCAGTACATTTGCGTTGCCCTTGTCATAACCGGTATTCTGGGCCTTTCACTGGTAGAGGGCTACGAAGAGGACCTTGATGCCCTCGAAGAGGTTGAAGAAGAAACCGGCGAGGAATTCGAAAGTGCTGAAGCGGTTTTGGAAAAGCTATATGATGTGACATTCTAATGTACACAATCAGTTTGAAAGGCTAATGATGGTACTGCCATAATTTACCACACACTAACATTAAAAATTCAAAGGACCAATGCTCCACTGTGATATACGGCCGGATTTCCGGTACATATCATTGCTGAGGCCTGGTCCTTCTTTTTTATCAATTATATTCTACTGTCTCTCTTCCAACCTTACACGGTATAAAAACAATCTCCACTCCCTTTTTCCTGGCCTCATAAAAGGCTTTGGCAAAAGAAGGGTCTGTATCGGCATTGGGAAATACCTCGTATATCCCTTCCATCTGAATTACAAAGGCCAGCATGGCACGATATCCTTCCTTAACCGCCCCGATAAGCTCGTGTATATGCTTTACACCCCTTTCGGTAGGCGCATCGGGAAAGAATCCTTTCATATCCCTTTCAAGGGTACACCCCTTGACTTCCATAAGATATTTCTCGCCATTCTTTTCCATATAAAAATCAATTCTGGATTTACCGTATGTATATTCCGGCTTTATGTAGTCGTAGCCACCGCTCAAAAGCCACTCCATGGCAATTTTATTGGGAGCCTGTGAATCGATGTTTATCCAGCCCACCGAATCCTTCCAAACCGTAACCAGGTCGTACTTTGTCTTTCGCTCCGGATTGTCTGATTTCTCAAGCAAAACCCGAGCTCCCGGCAAAAGAATCTCTCTGCATCGCCCTGTATTTTTAACATGAACCGTCT
>JAZUJC010000082.1:0-9661 GCA_045642625.1 Lachnospiraceae bacterium | reverse complement strand
CAAGCTCGGTAAGCTCTGTGGATCTAAACTGGCAGGCTACACCCATACTGAGTACGGGAAGCGCTTTTGCACCAAGCAATTCACAAAGAAGGAAAAACTCATAAAAGCCGATACCGTAAGACTGACCATAGTGGCTATCCGGTCTTTGCGCATCCGGTCCCTTACTGCGGTCGTCATCAAAAGACCAGAGGTTAGGAATATATTTTCTGTTGATATTCTCACCTACAGTCTGCTTCCAGTAATATCTGTTTTCAAGGCTTAAGCCTTCAACAATACAACCACCGGGGAATCTTATAAAGCCGGGGTTGATAGCCTTAAGCGCCTCAAAAAGATCCTTTCTGAATACACCGGCCACAGCACTGTCGGGTATTGCCGAGATAAAGTCAAAATCAATCAAACCGGCGTTTTCTGCTTCGATTACAAACAATGCGCCCTCGGCATCCCTGGTTAAGGTAAGTGTTGTTTCATATTGCACCCAGTCACAGGCATATGCTCTTTTTGAACTGTCCATAGCAGTAAGGGTTTCAATTTCTTCTTTCTTATCTGCCCAGTCAATGTCACAGGGAACAGTCAAATCCGAGAAGGGAAGGAAAGGAATTGCAGGCTTAAGAGCCACAGTTGCTGAAGCAATCTCGCCTTCTTCATCGTTAATGGATACAACCACATTTCCCTTATATTTCACGCATCTGGCGTAAAAAGAAACATTAACCTTTTCGCCCTTCTTCAAATATATTCCGTCATAAGCCTTATTGGAAAAGCCCTGAGAAGGCTCGGTAGCCTCGAATCTCATATAATGAGGATTTACGCTTGATACCGGTGTACCTGTAACATACTTAAGCTTAGGCCAGTTTTCGGAACTGCTTACAGGATTCCATGCATAACCGCAGTCCTCGATTGCATAAAAATTACCGGGAGTTCCAAAGGCTTCTTTTGCCTCAAAAGACCTGTTTTCAATAAGCTCCGCATATAACCCACCGTCAGCGGCAAAGTTAATATCCTCAAAAAACAAGCCAATCATGTCCGGTGAAATCTGCTCACCTGTCTTACGTGAAATATTCATAAAATACTTCTCCTTTATATCTTAATATTTACCCATTTTCCCTGTTTAAACCTGATGGCGCCAAACAAAAATCTCGATACCTGATCTGCAACAATACCCATCCATATACCGATTATGCCCATTGCAAATACGTAGCCACCAAGATACGACACCAGTGTTCTGATGATTGTAACACTGATTGTTGATGCAATTGCGGTAAACAGTGTATCCCCGGCTCCTCTAAGGCAGCCCATATATACAACCTGCTGAATCTGGAAAACCACTACAAATATAATAACATACATTATAGATATTCCGATATCTACAATGGAATCTTCTTTGAAGAAAAGACGCATAAGCGGCGAGGCTCCAAAGAAGTATGCAAAGGCAAGACAGACGGAAATAACAAATGCGAACATTCGACATATACTTCCGTATTCTTTGGCCCTCTCAGGCTGCTTTTCACCAAGGCTTCGGCCTATAAGCGCAACTGCCGCAGCCTGCAAACCGTCACCAAAGGAGAATGTAAGGCCTAACAGGTTCATGCCTACCTGATGTGCCGCCATAGCCTCCGTACCCTGATCGGCTGCCATTATAGCCGTAAGCATAAAGCCTATTCTCATCAGAATCTGCTCAAAGAAAACAGAATACCCCAGCTTAACAATGCTTAAAAATGCCTTCAAGGACAGTTTAACCCTGTTGGCAATAATATACGGTATACTGACAAAGCAGTTCTTATTGGCAATTGAAATCACACTCATTACAAACGCAACAACGGTACCAAGCACAGTCGCCAGTGCCGCACCCTTTATGCCAAGAGCCGGAAAGCCCCAGTGTCCGTTTATAAGCAGATAGTTAAAAAGAACATTTACCACACTGGAGGTTATATTGGTGCGCATTGTAATTTTAGTGTTACCTGCACCACGCTGAGCCGAATTAATAGCCATCTGAAGACAGTTAAAAATCATTCCGCCCATTATGATTTTAAAGTATGTGACTGCGTAATCATGAGTTTCGACCCTGGAACCGCATAGCCTGATTAAGGGGCTTGCAAAGATTACACTAAGTACACTGATTATTACCGCGGCAACTGTTACAAAAATAATGCCGCTAAGCAAAAGGGAATTGGCGTTCTTTTGATCCTTCTCTCCCCTTCTTCTTGCCACCAGCGCCGACAATGCAATATTGGTTGCGAAGAACAAAGAAAGACCCACAAACTTGGGCTGCGTAGTAAGACCTACAGCAGCAACAGCTTCCGGGCCCATTGAACTTACCATATATGAATCAATAAGCCCGGCTGCAGCCACGAAAAATGACTCTACAATAGATGGCCAGGCTATATTAATTGTTTCTTTTATATGTGATCTTTCATATTTTGCAAAAAAAGAACCCATTACTTACTAAATCCCCGGATTCATAATTTATTTGACGAAATTCTCCAACTCGTCCTTTGAGACATAACCCACATGCTTTTTCACAACATTCCCCTTATCAAATATAATAAGTGTCGGTATGCTCATAACACTAAATCTTGCCGCAAGGTCTTCTTCGTCATCCACATTGACCTTACCAACAATAAAATCATCATGTTCTTCGGCAAACTTTTCAATAACCGGTCCCATCATCTGACAGGGGCCGCACCAGGTTGCCCAAAAATCGATTAAAACAGGCTTTTCAGCCTTAACAAGTTCATTATCGAACATATCTTTTGTAACAGTTAATTCCTTCATACCAATCCTGCCTTTCTACGAATAATATTATACTACAGCTACATGAAAAAGTATGAATTACAAAGCCGTTTATTGTATTTTCTTCCATACCCGGGCTTCAAACGGCTCCAGTACAGCTTCATTTTTAAGCACCTTGGGAAATACAAGTTCATAGCCTTTGGCCTTGTAGGCCTTTTGAGCCATGGGCTCTAAATTGCAATCCACAAGATAAGTATAATCATTTGCCTTATTACAGTCATTGGTCACAATATCGTTTCTTTGGAACACAAATCTACCCTTTTTACTGTTTAATACCTTAAAGGAACCATATTTTAATGTATGGCTTTCCCTCCTAAGCTTAATCAGGAAACGATATATACCAATCAGTTCATCATTTGCTTTTTGCTGCCTTACAAGCTCAGGGCGGTTATTTGTATTTTCGTTCCAGGGAAGCAAAATTCTGGCATGCTCTCTAGTGCCCGCAAGAATAATATTAAAGGCCTCGGCCCTTCCCATTTTTTCCGTATATTCATTGTAGAAGCCTTTGGATTCCACATCTTCAATCTGGTCCATAGATTCAAAATCATAGTTGACCAGACCCATTTCATCTCCCTGAAATATAAACGGCGTTCCTTTAAGAGTAAACTGCATAACTGCCAAAAGCTTTTGAATTGCAAAATGATGCTCTTTATTCTTTGTTATCTTAGATACCATTCGCGGATTGTCGTGATTATTATAAAACAATGACATTCTGCAATTATCACCATACTCCGTCATCCATTTAATCATGTAGTCTCTTAAATAATTAAGGTCATACTCATAATCTTCCATTCTTGTATGACCCGGTGTTTCAAGATGGTCAAAAGAAAAAATCATATCAAGCTCACCGCGTTCTTTTGCCGTCGTAAGTTTGGCCATTTCCATTCCGAATCCGGGAGTTTCGCCAACTGAGAAGGCCTTATGGGGTTCAAAGGCTTTTTCCCTAAGCTCTCTTAAATATTCATGGAGTCTTGGACCGTAAAAGTACTGCTCAATTCCCCTGATTCCCACCATTTCGCCAATTACTTCGTTGCCATCCGGCAGCCCGTCATTCTTTGAAATGACATTTATTACGTCCATTCTGAAACCGTCTACGCCTTTATCAAGCCACCAGTTTACCAGGTCTCTAACTTCTAAGCGGACCGCTTCGTTTTCCCAGTTTAAATCCATTTGTTTCTTTGAAAACAAATGAAGCCCCCATTCTCCGGTTTCATCGTAATAATTCCAGGCCTCTCCCGCAAAAAAGGATCGCCAGTTATTGGGAATATTATCCTTACTGCCTTTCCTGAATATATAATAATCATGATATTTAGGGTCTATGTCCAGTGCTTTTTTAAACCACTCATGCTCATCAGAAGTGTGATTTACCACCAAATCCATTATCAGGCGCATATTCCTTTTATGCACCTCATTAAGAAGCTCATCAAAGTCTTCCATTGTTCCGAATTCAGTCATTATTTTCCTGTAATCCCTGATATCATATCCGTTGTCATCATTAGGTGAATCATATACAGGTGACAGCCAAATACAATCAACACCCAGTTCTTTTAAATAATCCAGTTTGGCAGTAATACCCTTTAAATCACCGATTCCGTCTCCGTTTGAATCATAAAAGCTTCTGGGATATATCTGATAAAAAACCGCATCCTTCCACCAGGTTTCTTCAATCGGTGATTCACTTTGGGGAGGATACTCATTCTCACTGTTTACCAGATCGACAATTGCCTGAAATACCGAGACATCTATGAATTTTTTCGAAAGCTTTGCCGCAGTTTTTAATCTAATATTCCCAATTATAGGATTGGTCAAAAAAGATGATGACTTTCCTATCTGCATAAGAAGCTTGTCACATAAATCACGGCCTATGGGCTTTGAATACAATTCTTTGATTTTACTGTTTAATGTTAGTTTCATGATAAACCTGCACTATAAGCACTAATTCAAAATATACAAAAGCGACTAATCCATAACCTTTGGGGTTGGATTGGTCGCTTTATAGTTAATAGTGTCTTCCCAAACGAATTACCGTTTTCTTTAGTTCCTTTTGGGAAATCGGCTTACTGATATATCCGTCAAAGCCCATTTCCATATATTCCTGAGCTGCACCAGCCATAGCGTTGGCTGTAAGCATTACAACCGGTGTGTTGGCATTTAAACCACCCTGCTCTTTCATTCGGCCAAATACTTCAACCCCATTCATATCCGGCATCATATGATCAAGCAAAATAACATCAAATTTTTCCTCGGCTACCCTGGCCAGGCACGCCTTTCCGTTGTCCAGTGTTGTTACAGACGCTCCTTCTTTTTCAAGAAGTTTTCTGATAAGTGTAAGATTCAAAACCGTATCATCAATTGCAAGAATCTTTATTCCGGATAAATCGGCTTTAAAATCTATTCCGCTGTCATCAAGAGTATTTTCACCGATTAACTGATTAAGCACAATTGTAAATGTTGAGCCAACCCCAAGCTCACTTTCCACATTAATGGTACCGTGCATTTCGTCCAGCAAATTCTTGGTAATTGCCATTCCAAGACCCGTACCTTCAATACCACGGTTCATGCCTTCATCAAGACGCTGGAAGGCCGAGAATATGTTGGGCATTGCTTCTTTACTGATACCCTTTCCGGTATCCTTAACCGAATATTCAATGGTGTAAACAGAGTCCTCGGACTGAGCCTTTAACTCAACCGAAAAGAAAACCGTACCCTTATCGGTATATTTAACAGCATTAGACAAAACATTTAACAAACACTGTTTAATTCGAATATTGTCGCCGTAAAGATATTCAGGGATTCGTGAATCGATTTTGGATACGAATTTAAGACCCTTTTCTTCACACTTTAGCTCAATATCTCTTGAAATACCGTTTATCAATGCTGAAAACGAATAATCGGTTTCTATAATATCAAGCTTACCGCTTTCAATTTTCGAATAATCAAGAATATCATTTATTACCGTTAACAGTGTAGTTCCCGCATCGGAGATATCCTTTGAATAGGTGTGGATTTCATCCAAATCCTCGGAATTTTTAATTAGATTATTAAATCCCATAACAATTCCCAAAGGACTTCTTATTTCATGGGACATGTTTGCAAGGAAGTTCTTTTGAAGTGAATTACTCTTCTCCAGCTGCTTTTCCGATTCAACCGCAAGATTACGCTCTTTCATATATTCGTTCTTTTGCCTTAACAGCACAAGCGCAATCATAACTGTTGTTGATAAACCAAGTACCGCACTCTCTGCCTGAGTCTGGGCAGGAGAAAAATCCAGTCCGTTTTTTGCTGCCAGTTCCATAAAAAACGGTGTTGCACCGAGCCTTTGAACCAGACCGGCCGAAATGAGCGAAAGAGTAACATATACATACATTTCGGTTCCACGGGCACACATAATATATATGATGAGCTCACATGCAAACAAAATACCTGCAGAGGATTTTGCCCCTCCCACGCAAAACCATGTCATGGGAATAGAAAATATCGCCAAAAACAGATATATTTTCCTGAATAAATCAGGTTTTTTAGTGAGCTTGCAAACCGTCATATATACGGTAATGAATATTGCAGTATTTATAAAATTCCAATAAGTAAGGGGCGGAAGTTTAAAAATAATCCCCGCAATACCGTTTATCAATGCCCAAATTGTCTCGGCCATGGCAAAATAATACCAAAGCCTTATCTCAAGCGGCTTATTACGGTCTTCAAACTTGCTGTTAAATCTCTTTGATAAATCTTTAATCTTTACCGGCATACAAACCTCTTATACATATGCTTATATAAAGCGTTATTATCCTTTTATACCAGAGTCATTTTACGCATCTCAAAGAAATTATCGATTGTTTCAATAATCTGCGTAGGTGTATGACTTTTTAATATGTAACCCTGTGGCTTAAGTGAAAGTACCGCCTTTACACTTTCCGCATCACCCTTACCGGTTAAGAAAATAACCGGAATATCCTCGGTCTTAACCTCCGATCTGATCATCTGAAGCATCATAGGACCTGAACACACAGGCATCTCATAATCCAAAAGAATCAAATCAGGCTTATTTACTGCCAGGAATGAAATGGCACTGGTGGCCGAGTTGGCAAGCGAAATCCTGTATTTGTTTCCAAGCCAGGATTTAACGGTACGAAGCATTTCACCGGAATCATCTACAACCAGAATGTGTCTCTGGTTGGCTGTAAGCTGACCGATAGTGGTAAATGCTGCTATATCATCAACGATGGCTTTGGCATTAAGGGGTCTTTCAAATACTTTACCGATAATCTCGTCGGGAATATATTTTTTTGCCATATCCATATCATCAGAATATGCGCAAAAGAATATTGTCTTATCTCCTTCAATACATAAATCTCTGAGATATGTAAATAATTCTGCATTATCTTTAACATCCTCAGTCAGGTTAACCAGGAACATATCCATCTGTTCCGCCGACTTTCCTATTTCAGATATATCTGTAGAAGACTGAAGACATGTAAAGCCCAAATCTTTAAGCTTTTCACAAATTGTCCTTATGATAAAGGATGGCTTTGTTTCAATAAAAAGAATTCTTTTCTCCATAACTAATTGCCCCACTCTCTCTCCGAGTCATTAATTGTCTTTATAAGTCCCTCTCTGTCAACCTCTGACAGGAGTACTGTAATCTTCTTAAATGTATTTTTGAACTTATCAGGCATACTGTGCTTATTCAGTTCCTGAACTATAAAATCAGCAGTATCAACATCAAAGGATTCAAGAGCCTCTCGCATTGAATTCATTGCCTCTGACAAATCATCGGCTGCAATGGGCTCCTTATCCGATGTATCCTCAAATATCGCTCCAAGCTCGGCCAAAACTTCCCTGTACATCTTCATAAGTACCGGAGTTTTTTCAGCCATAACTGCTTCGTCATTACCGTTGCCTGCAGCTTCCAACTCTTCAGAAAGCTTAGACAAATCCATATACCCTATAAGCCTTGAGGTACTCTTAAGGGCATGGACCTGAATGGTGTAATTCTTATAATCCATTGCTTCGTAATACTTGGAAATAAGCCCTACTCTGTTATCACCGGTGTTGTAATAATCCTCGGTAACCTGTACGTAGGTTTCCGCATCACCGGAAGCCTTCATACCCTCAAATACGTCAATTCCTTTAATTTTCCTGATTTTTTCAAATATTTCCTTTCGGGCATCGGACATATTTCCAAAATCAATTTCACCGTTTTCAGAAGTTTTTTCCTCACCGGCCGCCTTAATAATCTTTTCTTCAGGAATATAGGTAAGAAGCATATTCTCAAGCTTTGCGTATTCTATGGGTTTTCCGAGATAATCCACAAATCCGGCTTCAAGATACTCTTCTTTTGCCCCAACAATAACATTGGCCGTAAGAACAATAATAGGAGTATCATTATTAACTCCGGCCTGTGCCTTTATTGCCTCAAGAGTTTCATAGCCATCCATCTCAGGCATCATATGATCCAGGAAAATAATGTCATACTTCTTTTCCTTAGTAAGTTCAAGGCACTCTCTTCCGCTCTTAACCATATCAAGCTGTACCTTTGATGCCTTTAAAAGATGCTTCACTACAATTAAGTTGGTTTCAACATCATCAACCACCAAAATGTTGGCCTCGGGAGCTGTAAACTTAACTGCATGCTTTGTCTTTTCGGCTTTCTTGAATTTATCGGCAAATTTACCTACCGGAACAGCATCTCTGACCTCCTGCTTAATCTCAAAGGAGAAAACTGATCCTTCACCGTAAACACTGGAAACATCCAGGTGACTGTCCATCAAATCAAGAAGCTGCTTGGTAATACTCATACCTAAGCCGGTACCCTCAACATATCTGTTTTTCTTCTCTTCGATACGCTGATAAGGTGAAAACAGCTTATTAATATCATCTTTCTTAATTCCGATACCGGTATCCTTAACCGATACCTTAAGCATAATTTCACGACCGGGAATAACAACATCGTGGCTTACCGACAATGTAACCGAACCCTGCTTCGTATATTTAACAGCATTGCTCAGAATATTCATAATTATCTGCTTAAGCCTGATTTCATCACCGTAAAGCAGGTGAGGAATGTCATTATCCAGTTCAAGATTAAACTCCAGGTGACGTTCTTTTGCCTTGGGCTTAATTATATTCACCAAATCGTTTATTACAGAATTAAGGTCATATTCATTCGGTATAATCTCCATCTTGCCGGATTCAATTTTGGAAAGATCGAGAATATCGTTTATTAAGCTAAGTAAGGTCTGTCCTGCACTGTGAATATTCTGCGCATATTCACGGGTATCATCCTCAACGGTTTCGCGAATAATCATCTCATTCATACCAAGCACAGCATTAAGAGGTGTTCTGATTTCATGAGACATTTTCGAAAGAAAGGCACTTTTTGATTTATTGGCGATTTCTGCTTTATTGAGAGCGTCCTCAATAAGTCGCTTGGATTCTTTTTCCTTTAATACCTGTTCCTCAAGACTCTGATTGTAACGCTCAACCATATCGATGTACTTCTGACGTGAAGAAACATCCATAATTTCAACAAGATATCCCATGGTATACTTGTTTTTCTTGAGTATTTTATTTATATTTATTTCCCAATCGCCACCATTTATTTTAATCAGTTTTCTGGTGTCGTCATTGTCTTTTATGAAGCTGTTTATCTTAGGTACAATTACCGAAGAAATAATACTGTCGGACTCGGGAATCTTTTTATCAATTTCAAGTGCTGATATGTCCTTAAACAGTTTCTTTGCAATATCGTTGGATCCAAGATAATGAACATCCCTGTCAAAGGCCAAATAGCAAACGTTCTGAGTCGATTCGATTACGCGGCTTATGTTTTCGGAAATAAAATAATGCCCCGACATACGAAACAGAGGTAAAA
>JAZUJC010000081.1:0-9012 GCA_045642625.1 Lachnospiraceae bacterium | reverse complement strand
TTAGAAATATCGCAACCATATGATGCAGCCATCTGCTTCATCATCTTTAATGCTACGATCTGCTCAGAGATTTCTTCACGAAGACGGATAACATCATCTGTCATAACACGTCCTGTAGAGTTCTTCTGATCAATCTTGTCTTCGATAAGACGATCAATACCGTATAATGCGATACGTCTGTAGTCACCGATGATACGTCCACGTCCGTAAGCATCAGGAAGACCTGTGATTACGTGAGATGAACGACAAGCTCTCATTTCATCGTTGTATGCATCAAATACACCTGCGTTGTGTGTCTTTCTGTGTGTAGAGAAGAACTCGCTGATTTCAGGATCTACTGTGTAGCCGTTGTCAGCACAAGCCTTTTCTGCCATACGGATACCACCGTAGGGCTGTAATGAACGCTTGAAGGGCTTATCTGTCTGGAAACCAACGATAGTTTCCTTGCTCTTGTCAAGATATCCGGGGCCGTGAGAAGTAATAGTAGAAATAACCTTGGTGTCCATATCAAGAACGCCGCCGGCTTCTCTTTCCTTCTTGCTGAGCTCTGATACCATTGCCCATAAATCTTTTGTGTTCTGTGTAGGTCCTGCAAGGAAGGTGTCATCGCCATCATAGGGATGATAGTTCTTCTGAATGAAATCACGTACGTTGATTTCTTTCTCCCACTTGCCGCCTACAAAATCTGTCCATTCTGGTCTCATTTTGTAATGCCTCCTGTGTTTTTTATGTCCGTTTGGGTTAATCCCAAATTCAGCCATTTAATGTATCTAATTATAGTCTCAGACACCCCTTTCGGTCAATAAGATAAAGTGTTCTTTTTTTAATACAAACCCCTTATTTTTTAGGCATTTGTAGACATAAGTTGGGCTTGCAACCGTTTTGGATTTGGGGTATATTATTTTTCAAAGATTTGAAGGAGGAAAATATAATGGCAAACGTAACAAAAGATATGACTATCGGTGAAATTTTACGTACAGCTCCTGAAGTAGCTCCTGTATTGTTAGAGGCAGGAATGCATTGCTTAGGATGTCCTTCAGCTCAGGCAGAAAGTCTTGAGGATGCAGTTTTGGTGCATGGTATAGACATTGATGAGTTAATGAAGAAGATTGCTGAAGTTTAATTTTAAGGATTAGGGTTATAAAAGAAAAACCGCGGAGTCGGATAATCGGCTTCGCGGTTATTTTTTGCTGTAAAAAGAACAAAGATTGATGCATATCGGTTAAAAACCAATGAGATAGGTGATTTACAGGAATGAGATGGTTGAAAGAGCATCGGCGGAGCAGATTATCTCATAGTGCTCCTCAATATATGCCTCACCCAAATGGGTTCCTTTAAGGGGACCGCCGAATTCAGAGGCCAGGTTGCATGCCTTAACGAAATCAATCATATCCATTTTGTCACGTTTTAATACCAAAAGGTATGTACCGTTTTCTTTGTTGCTGTAAAGCTTGCTTTCATCGCAGTAGAAGCTGTTAAGGCTTCTGGCAACCTTGGCTACATCGCTGATTTTATCAAAAGCGAATGCCATACCGTCAAGCTTAATCTCGGCTGAGGACAGCTCCTGGGATTTCTTTTCCAAAGCATCCTTAAATTTATTGAATAACTCGGATAAACCGGTTTCATCACCGGATTCCGTATAATCGGATTCGGAGGTTATGTCGGAATCCTCATCGTCTTCGTCGCTGTGAACTCCGGGAGCAAACTTCGAAAAACGGGTGTCAAGCTCGTCGGGATCTTCCACTTTGGTGATGATGAGCACTATACATTCGGAATTCATGGGTATAGCCTCAATCATAAGAGGAATATTGTCTGCCTCGAAACCGTATTCAAAATTAGCCATCTCCATCATATCGCGGAATAAAGCCTTGGCCTTCTGGGTTCCGTAAGCAAGCTCACTGATTTTAATCTTTCTGGAGGCCAAATCTTCCCTTGTAAGAGTGCATCGAATCTGTGAATCATTTACTTTTTCAATTTTCATAAGTGGTCCTCCTTTCCTGATTTTCGGGAAAAACTCCCAAAACTTCTTTATCTTTGAAGATTAATATACTTATTCCATATTGTATAGTCAATACGGTTGGGGATATGTTTATAAAAAAATAATAAACTATAAATAATATACAAAAAAGTGCTTGCAAAAGAAAATGAAATTGTGTATTATTACCACACAAGGTAATCGCTAATCCGCATTCGGAAAGGGGCGATTGACAGTCTTTTTTCAGAATCTGATCATTTCAGTTCTTATTATTTCTATTTCAACTAATTAATCCGAACAGCATATAATTTAATATGAACCGTTTCGCCGTACAGTAAAATGCGTGCAGGCTGAAAATATAGTAATTCGGTTAATGGTCTGAAATCACTGTATATCTTAATCAGGTTAATTCAAACAATAATTCAAACAAAAATAATCATTCTGTATCGTAGGTAAGTGTAACAATACGATACTAACAGTTAATTAAAAGAATGCCTGCGATGCCTTGTTTAATAGTTTTCCGGTAAAACCCGGCCTTGAGGTTTTAAGTATTATCACGTCGGAACTGTTGTAAAAGTGCTGAATGCCGCGGGTGAAGCGACATTGCGGTTACCGGGTATTTACTATGGGAAATCAGCTTATTGGAGGTGCCATAAATATGAGGAGAAATGATAAACTATCCCTCAAACTTGAAAAACTGGTAAGCGCCGGTGTTGCGCTTACAGCCAATTATGAACCGGTATCACCGGTTCAGATAGCCGAAGCTGTGACAGATAAATTTCTGGACAGTAAGCCGGAATTTATCTATGGAAGCAACGGCTCGCTGCTGGGCCTTAATTATGTCCTTGCAGCATGAAACTGTTTACGATATCCCGGGCGGCGCTAAAGCGTACAGGGGGTATCTGTTTTTGAGAGGACGCGTGGTAGTATCCTCGGTTACTGTCAATTATTAAGATTTTTAATAATGACTGTGGCCAAATCTTTTGATATAATGTTGGGCAATCAGGAGGTATTGGAATGAAAAAAGTAATTCCGGTAATCATTGCGATTGCCCTTATTTTGTTGGTTTCTTGGTTTAGCTTTGGCCAGGTCATAATTGATCATTTTGCCGAAGGTCATGATGTGGCCGACGAATCACAGATAAATGAACATTTTGAAATATTCGGTTCCGATGACGTGCGTATCTTTTTAAATGATGAGAGAACAGAGTATTCGGGACGTATTATCGACGGGGGCTATTATTTTAGCCAGGATATTGTGGAAGAATTCTTCACTGAACGTTTCTATGTTGATACCAATGAAGAGCTTCTTTTGTATTCAACCCCTCAGACTACCCTTGAGTCTACATTGGGAAGCACTGCTATGACCGATGTACAGACAGGTGAAGTAAAGAATTATAATTATCCGATTTCGGTTTATAAGGATGATACGCTTTATATTGCGGTGGAATATCTGAAAAATATCGTAAGTTTTTCATATGAAACTTTTACAGAACCCAATCGTATGCAGCTGTATCTTGAAGATACACAGTCTACGGTGGCTACAATTAAAAGCGATACACCGGTAAGAAGACTTGCAGGAAAGAAAGCCCTGATTCTTACCGAATTGAAGGCTGACGATCAGGTAACGGTTCTGGGTGTTTTGGATGAAGATCCCGATTGGACCAAGGTTAAAACCAAGGACTGTTTTATCGGTTATGTTAAAAGCAATAAATTAAAAGATGAGACTGTTTCAAAGATTACTGTTGATAAATGTCCATATTCAGAAACCTTCACATATTTAAACAGGGACTACAAAATCAACCTTACCTGGCACAATATGGAATATCCGATAGACGGTTCTGATTTGAAGGCAGCGCTGGCACCCACAAAAGCGGTAAACGTTGTTTCGCCTACATGGTACTGGGTTACCGATAATGACGGAAATATTGCAAGCGTGGCAAATGCCAATTATGCAAAGACTGCTCACGATATGGGGCTTGAGGTATGGGCACTTATTTCCGATTTCCATTCCGGTGTTGAAGGCCTTGATATGAACGAGGTTCTTTCTTATACAAGCAAAAGAAGAAGCTTTGTGGACAGGCTTGTGACCACACTTGTTAATGACGGGGCAGACGGTGTTAATGTGGACTTCGAAAAAATAACAAGAGAATGCGCTCCTCACTATGTTCAGTTTATAAGAGAGCTGACACTGGCGTGCCATGCCAACGGCATTCTGGTATCTGTAGACAATTTTGTTCCAACCGAATATACCGCTCATTACAACAGACATTCGCAGGCCGAGTTTGTCGATTACATCATTATTATGGGTTACGATGAGCATTATGCAGGCAGCCCTGAGGCCGGATCGGTTGCTTCGGTTCCCTGGATGCAGGAGGGTATCGAAAATACTCTTAAATATGTACCTAAGGAAAGGGTAATCAATGCGGTTCCTTTCTATACAAGAGTTTGGATGACCGAGGGCGGAGATGTTAAGAGCGAGGCTGTAACAATGGCCACATCTCAGGATTTCTTAACAAGAAACGGACTTACTGCAACCTGGAATGAGGCTACATTCCAAAATTATGCCGAGGTTTCCATGGGCGGTATTCTGTATCAGGTGTGGATGGAAGATGCCGATTCAATGGAAGTAAGATTGAGCGTAATGGATGCGCTGGGAATTGCCGGTGTAGCATCCTGGAAGCTTGGCCAGGAAACAAGTGATATCTGGGATTTGATTGAGACTTATATGAGTCGATAAGCTTAAATATCGGTTATTAATTAAAGGGAGCCCTCGGGCTCCCTTTTCGTATACAAAAAAGAAAGAAAATGGTATACTACAATAAATATGGCTTATTGGAAAACGAGGTAGTTCGTACAATAGTGAAAACCAGAATAGTAACTGTTGATGAAAACAATTTAGATACAGAAATAATCGAAGAAGCGGGCCGAATTATTAAAGCAGGAGGTCTTGTAGCATTTCCTACGGAAACAGTATACGGTTTGGGCGGAGACGCTTTAAATCCCGGTTCTTCCAGGAAAATATATGCCGCAAAGGGACGGCCTTCCGATAATCCGCTTATTGTTCACATAGCGGATTTGAAAGATCTTAACAGGCTGGTTACCAAGGTGCCTGAAAATGCATACAGGCTGGCTGAAAAGTTTTGGCCCGGCCCCCTTACAATGATTTTTAATAAAAGCAAAGAAGTGCCGCTCGAAACAACCGGTGGTCTGGAAACAGTGGCAGTGAGAATGCCCTCAGACAGGATTGCCGGGGCATTTATAAAGGCATCCGGAGGATATGTGGCAGCACCCAGCGCCAATCTTTCCGGCAGACCCAGCCCGACTCTTGCCAAATATGTAATCGAGGATATGGACGGACGTATCGATATGATTATTGACGGCGGAGCTTCTCTTGTAGGGCTTGAATCCACAATAGTGGATATGACTTCTTCACAGCCTATGATATTAAGACCGGGATACATTACCCGGGAAATGCTGGAGGAAGCACTTAACCGGGAAGTGGTTTGGGACAGGGCTATTATTGATTCGGACAGTAAAGAACCGCCTAAAGCTCCGGGAATGAAATACAGACATTATGCTCCGAAAGCCGACCTTACAATTGTTGAGGGTGATATAGCCAAGGTGGTTGAGAGAATCAATATTCTTGGTGAAGAAGCAATTGAGCAGGGCAGGAGAGTGGGCGTTATTGCCACAAAGGAAACTGATTCTTTGTACAATAAAGCCTTTAACATAAAAAGCGCAGGTTCCAGGGAAAATGCCGATGATGCGGCTCATCATTTGTTTAAGATTTTACGAGAGTTTGATGATGAGGAAGCGGATATTATTTTTTCGGAGTCTTTTGACGGAAACGGTGTCGGAAGGGCTACCATGAATCGACTGATTAAGGCAGCAGGACATCACATAATCAGTGTATAAAGCAATAATGAAATATTTTAAGGAGGCTAATATGATAGCAATCGGTAGTGATCACGGCGGATATGATCTTCGCCAGCTTGTAATCAAGCATTTAAGTGATGCGGGAATAGAGGTAAAGGATATGGGATGTCCCGATAAGTCGTCCTGTGACTATCCTGATTACGGAAGGGCTGTGGCAAAGGCAGTTGCATCCGGAGAATGTGAAAAAGGTATTGTTATTTGTACAACCGGAATCGGTATTTCTATTACCGCCAATAAGGTTAAGGGAATAAGATGCGCACTTTGTTCAGATGTTTGCAGTGCAGAGCTTACACGTCTTCATAATGATGCCAACGTTTTGGCTCTTGGCGCAGGTATTGTGGGAAATAATCTTGCGCTTAAGATTGTGGATACCTTTATTAATACCGCTTTTTCAGGCGATGAAAGACATGCACGCCGTATCAGCAAGATTGAGGAATAAAGCTACATCAGTATAATTGAGAACTCAACGTCGCATAAGTAAGATTGAAAAAAGAAAATAATAATAGACATAAAAAGGAGAAGGGAATTATGGCAAAAGTAGTTATTATGGATCATCCTTTGATTCAGCACAAAATTGGTTACATCAGAAGAAAGGATACCGGAACAAAGGATTTTCGTCAGACAATCTCTGAAATCGCTCAGTTAATCTGTTACGAAGCAACAAGAGATTTGGAACTTTCAGATGTTGAAATTGAGACTCCCATATGCAAGACAACCGTTAAAGAATTAAAGGGTAAGAAAATGGCGGTTATTCCGATTCTTCGTGCCGGTCTTGGTATGGTAGACGGTATGCTGGCACTTATTCCTGCTGCTAAGGTTGGCCATATCGGTCTTTACAGAGACCCCGATACTCACGAACCCGTTGAATATTACTGCAAGCTTCCTGCTGACTGCAGTGAAAGAGAAGTATTTGTGGTTGATCCCATGCTTGCTACCGGTGG
This sequence comes from Lachnospiraceae bacterium, assembly GCA_045642625.1. GTDB lineage: Bacteria > Bacillota > Clostridia > Lachnospirales > Lachnospiraceae > UBA1258. The sequence continues at coordinate 2,158 of JAZUJC010000081.1, read as the reverse complement.
TTCCTCTGTAGCAGCAATTCAGATGTTAAAGGATAAAGGCTGTAAGAAGATTCACTTTATGTGTATTATTGCAGCTCCCGAAGGAATTAAGAGAATGCAGGAAGCGCATCCCGATGTTGATATGTATGTTGGTGCTTTGGACGATCATCTTAACGAGCATGCATATATTGTTCCCGGTCTTGGCGATGCCGGTGACAGAATTTTCGGCACCAAATAAAGCAAGACATTAGGGGGTTATTTGCTTGTGAAAAGAAACGATTATATATCCTGGGACGAGTATTTTATGGGAGTTTCGGTACTTTCGGGTATGAGATCCAAGGACCCGAATACTCAGGTGGGAGCCTGCATAGTCAGTTCTGATAATAAAATATTATCAATGGGCTACAACGGTTTCCCAAGAGGCTGTTCCGATGATTCCTTTCCCTGGGACAGAGAAGGAGAAACACTGGATACCAAGTATGCATTTGTTACACACAGTGAACTGAATGCCATACTCAATTACAGAGGCGGAAGTCTTGAGGGCGCAAAGATATATGTTTCTTTGTTCCCCTGTAACGAATGCGCCAAAGCAATTATCCAGGCCGGAATTACTACTATTGTTTATGACAGTGATAAGTATGCTGATACTCCGTCTACAAAGGCATCCAAGCTTATGCTTGATGCAGCCGGCGTAAAGTACTATCAGTACGAGAAAACCGGAAGAAAGATTGAAATGGATTTGTAAAGCACAAACTGACAGGTTATTGATTTGAAACGAAAATTATTACGCCTCCTGGCGTTGACTATGGCTGTTGTCATATGCCTTCGCTCAGCTCCGTATGAAGCTTCGGCATCCCCGGGCTCCACTAAGGAAAAACTGGAAGAGGCACAAAAAGAGAAAAAAGAAACTGAACAAAAAATAAATGAGACCAGCGACAATCTGGATGAAGCCAACGCTGAACAGCATTTGCTGAAGCAGGAGCTTAACGGGCTTAACACCGATATGGAGGCTATCTGCGACAGGCTTGAGGAGATAGAGGAGAAGATTGCTGCCAAGGAAGAAGAAATACGTATTACGCAGGAAGAACTGGCTGAAGCAAGAGAGCAGGAAACTACTCAGTATGAGGCTATGATGAAGCGTATTCAGTTTATGTACGAGGATAGTGAAACCCTGTATCTGGAGATTCTTTTTAAGGCAAAGTCTTTCTCTCAGTTTATTACCTTAAGCAACTATGTTGATGATCTTGCCAAATATGACAAGAAAAAGTTCGACGATTACCAAAAGCTTCGTATTCAGGTTGAGGATTTGGAATCAAAGCTTCAGAGCGACCGGGTAGATCTGGAAGTTCTTAAGCAGGAGGCTCTTGTTGAAAAAGAAAATATCATGACTGTCATAAACAATACCTCGCTGAAGGTCAGCAAATATGACACCATGATAGACCAGTACGAAAAAATGCTGGAAGAAGAAAAGGAACTTTTGAAGAAGCAGGAAGAGGATATTGCTGCGTTAAAGAAGCAGTACGAAGAGGAATTAAGACTCTCCAAACTTTCGGCTAATTCGGTATGGCGAGATATTTCCGAGGTTTCTTTTGACGAAGGAGACCGATATCTCCTGGCAAATCTCATTTACTGTGAGGCCGGTGGCGAACCCTATGAAGGTCAGGTGGCAGTCGGTTCTGTTGTAATAAACAGAATGCTCAGCCCCTGTTATCCGGCTACCGTTTCGGGGGTTATTTATCAGAAAAGCCAGTTTTCCCCTGCGGGATCTGGGCGTCTTGCCTATGCCCTTTCGGTGAACAAGGCAACCGCCAGCTGTTATAAAGCAGCGGATGAAGCTATGAGCGGCTTTTCAAATGTTGGAACCAGAGTTTACTTTAGAACTCCTATTCCGGGTCTTGAAGGCTTGAGAATAGGCAATCATATTTTTTACTAATAAAGGATACAAAATGACATTCGAACAGTTACTTGACAGTGTGACGGCAGATAACCTTATTCGAATGGTATTTTCCAAGCCCAGAAAGGACGCATTTTCTCAAAAGATGAAGGTGCGTCCCGTTGCCGTTAAGGGAGAGATTCTTTTGCAGGTAACAACTGCTCAGGGATATAAGGAAAATAACACTTATAAGGAAGTACATGACAACTTATCCGTTAAGGCACTTAAAGAAAAAATAAAGGCTTC
>JAZUJC010000080.1:0-8802 GCA_045642625.1 Lachnospiraceae bacterium | reverse complement strand
TAGGTGCGAAACCATTAGGTGCGACGGCATTGCTGGAAACATTTATATTACGGCCGCCGGAAGTGGGGCCGGCATAAACCATTAATGCGACCGGCTCGGTATTGGGATTATAATTATTGATATTTGCGGGATATTTTGAGTTCGGGCGAACTGCTTCTATATCCTCCGGTCTTATGATTTTTTCATCGTTTTCATTTATGTTCATTTTTTTCACCTGTTCTTATATTTATCTGTGGTTGATAATTATTTTTTTGCAGCTGTATTTAATATTTCATTGAGTTAGTTGATATTGTTCAGGGTAACTGCCTTTTATATAACAGTCAGGTTACCGGATTGTTGCAGTCTGAAAATGTTCGATTACATTAATTTTACAACGAATAAAATTGTTGGGCAAGGAAGTGAACCTGAGGGATGTTTATAATGATAAATGCTCTTGGAAGAATGAATATTTAGGGAATGGGCATATAAAAAGTCTGGAGGCATCTAAATTATACGCCAGCAAAAAAATGTTAAATAAGAGCATGGGCGTATATTCTTTTAAAATGATTCTATTTATCGGTATGATTCTGTGAATTTTGTTTCCATCAATCACTCTATGATAGTAAAACAGGCGTATATTTTGTTCGAACTTGGGTAATTGGCGGCTTGTGTTGCTGAAGGACTCTTTTTCTTGGCGGTTAAAAATGAAACTATAAATCAATTTATATGAAAAAATAAAAATATGAAGAAAGAAGGTAGAAAAATGAAAGAAACCAGCAGTGAATTAGTAAAAATATTGGAGGAAAGAAGGGAATATCTGGAAGCTACACTGATAAGCGCAGTGAAAAAAAGCGAATATTTGGAGAATGCGCTAAAAAACGCGATAGGACAGGACGGTATAACAAAAACTTCGCCATTTCATAAGATAAGAGTGCAAAAGCATGGGCGCGGTTATCAATATTATATGCGTTCGGACGAGAAGGACACTGTGGGAAAATATTTAAGAAAGAGCCGGGAAAAATTTATAAAGCAAACCCTACAGGAGGAGTATTTGTTAAAGGCTATAAATATTATGGAAAAAGAACTGAAAGTAGTAGACAATTATCTAAATTCGGCATCCCCCATTCAATTAAAGAAATATTATGAGAGTATGAATCGTGGGCGGCAAATTATGATAAATCCGATTGAAGCAGATGATGAAACGTTTGTAAAAGAATGGTTGAACATTTCATACGAAGGCAAAGGGTTTATGGCTGATTCCCCGGATTACTACACCAAGAGAAAAGAACGTGTCCGTTCCAAATCGGAGATTATCATTGCAAATACTTTGAATGAATATGGAATTCCGTATAGATACGAGTATCCGATACAGGTGAGAGGCATGGGAACAGTGTATCCCGATTTTACAGTTTTAAACGTAAGAAAAAGAAAGGAAATGTACTGGGAGCATTTTGGATTGCTCGATGATTATGAATATAGAGAAAATGCCATGCGTAAGGTATCCTTATATGAGAAAAATGATATATTTCAGGGTGACAAGCTTATTTTGACTTGTGAGAGTGCTGCGCAGCCACTAAGCGTGGAGATGCTGGAGAAAAAGATCGAAAAGTATTTGCTGTAAACGGTAATCATGGAGACCATGTGATAAAGCCTGTGAGCTGAAATGTCCGTGATAATTAAGGCATTTTGAAGTTCTAAGCATATAATTATTCTTAAGTTGACCAGTTTGTATGCTGTGAGAAATGAGTCAAAAAATGATGAGGCGTATAATTGCCCCAATTATATTCTTGATATACGTATATTTTCCAAATGATTGTTATTGAATTTGATTTTCCACTCCATAATTGGCGTATATATTTGATTGCTTTTTCATCTTAGCGGTAGTCGCAAAAATTACGCTTATTCGCTTGGCATATAAAATGTGCTTTTCAACGTTTTAATATGCCCAAAGAAGAAAAAACGAGTAATGAAAAAAGCGCGGTCAGGCTTAAATGCTGCCATAATTGACATCATATTTTCAGGATGCTATCATTTTTTGAAACGGTTTAATATGGAGAAAAAGATGATTGTTCAGTTAATAGTTACAAGTATTTTCCTGGGAATTGGTCTTGCGATGGATGCATTTTCGGTGTCACTTGCCAATGGACTAAACGAGCCCAAGATGAAACCTGCCAGAATGAGCCTGATTTCAGGTGTTTTTGGCCTGTTTCAGTTTGCAATGCCATTGCTTGGCTGGGTGTGTGTCACTTTTTTTGTAGACAAATTCAGAAGCTTTGAAAAGTATATTCCCTGGATTGCGTTAATTCTTCTTTTATATATAGGCGGAAAGCTTTTGATAGACGGAATAAGGGGAGAAGATGATGCTGAGACATCAGCTTCACGTTTGGGTTTTGGAGCGTTGCTGATTCAGGGTGTTGCAACCTCCATTGATGCCTTGTCGGTAGGCTTTACCATTTCGGAATACAAACTGGCAGAGGCTTTTTTGAGTGCTGTTATCATAGGTGTTGTAACATTCTTTATATGCATGGCCGGATTGATTCTCGGCAAGAAATTTGGAACCAGGCTTGCCGGAAAAGCACAGATATTCGGGGGTGTTATCTTAATTCTTATCGGAATTGAAATCATGGTTAAGGGAGTGTTCTTTTAATCATTCCGGGAATTGAGATTATGGTTAAGGGAGTGTTCTTTTAATCATTCCGGGAATTGAGATTATGATTAAAGCTGTGTTCTTTTAATTTTTTTCATTCTTGAATTTAATTTTAGCAGAAAGGAGTCCCGTGGGAATGAGCGTAAATACTGAAAAAGAAAGCCGCATACACTCTGTTGTTATTTGGGCTATTACGGCCGTACTGCTGATTCTTACGGTGGTACTCATTTTCTTTTTTATTTCATACAGCAGAAAGCTTGGCGAAACCAAAGACGAGAAGGTTTATGAGCGATACTATGCCATGATAGCTGAAGATTCCGATTCGGATTTTTGGCAGGAAGTGTACCGGTCGGCCAAAGAAGCGGGCGAGCAGCAAAATGCCTATGTGGAGATGATTTCGGAAACTCTGTCTCAAAGCTATACAACTCTGGAGCTTATGGAGATTGCGGTTAACTCAGGAGTGGACGGTATTATTGTCTATGCCGAGGAAAGTGAGGAAATGACCGCGCTTATCGAAAAGGCATACAGCAAGAATATACCCGTTGTAACTCTGTTTTCGGATATTCCCAATTCTCAAAGGCTTAGCTTTGTCGGTGTAAGTAACTATAATCTTGGCCGTGAGTACGGAAATCTTATTTTGCAGATGGCTTCCTCAAAATCATTTCCCGGAAAAAATATTTCGGTTTCGATTTTGATTGAATCCAATTCTAAAAATCAGGGTCAAAACGTTTTGTACGGTGCCATCAAAGACACTGTAGAGGGTGAAAATCAAAAGAGAGCTGCAGGCCATAAGCCTATAGTAATCAATCCTTTTCTGGTGGATTCCACTAACAGATTCTCGGTAGAAGAGTCCGTACGAGCCATGTTTATCGGGCAAGGTGAGGAACTTCCCGATATAGTTGTAGGCTTAAACGAAATTGATACCACAAGCATTTACCAGTCGGTTGTAGATAACAATGCGGTTGGTTTGGTAAATATCCTGGGCTACTATGACTCGGAGGCAATTCTGAGGGGCGTGGAAAGAAAGGTTATTCATGCTACCGTTTCCATCGATACAGATCAAATGGGACAGTCCTGTATCGATGCGCTTTCGGAATATTATGAATTTGGTTATACCAGTCAGTATTTTACCGCAGACATATACGTGATTAACCAGGACAATGTAAGCAAATATATGGAGAGTGACAGTGATGAAGACTAAGCGAAGTTTAAGAAACCTGTCCCTCCGAATCAAAATGACCGGTATTTCACTGATGGTCAACCTTATTGTGTTTGCCATAAACATCGTTCTTTTGATTGCGATAAACACAATGTCGAAGCGTATAGAAAGCGTATATCAGGCCAATCTTCAGCTCAATGAATTGACGGTTTCCTTAAATGCGGTTCAGGACAGTATGACCGAATATTTGAATGTGAAAACTTCGGATGCCCTGGAAAAGTATTATCTGAACGTACAGGAATATTCGGATAAAATTGATAACCTTTCATCAGAGATAACCGGTTCCAGGTTAAGCCGTATGGGACATTCCATAAAGGCTATGTCGGAAAGCTATCTTGATGAAACCGACCAGACCATAGATGGTAAAAGAGGCCGAAATGTTGAAAAATACAGAAGCCACTATGAAATGGCGTCCCAATATTATGACTATCTGACTACGTATATTTACTCGGTAAATAATGAGCAGTTTAAGGAAAATTCAATGACATACCGTGAAATGCTTAATGCCTTCCGGGTTTTCGAAACCTACGGAAACATTATAATGATAGCGGTTATTGTATTAAATGCTTTCCTTATTATGAGACTCACCGCGGAGCTTACCAGGCCCCTTACCTCTCTTACGGGTATGGCCAATGAGGTTTCGGCGGGGAACTTTGATATATCTCCCCTTGAGGTTCAGTCCAAGGACGAAATCGGTGTCGTAACCGGTGCATTTAATGAAATGGTAGTCAGCATACAGCAGTACATCGAAAAAATTCGTGAAAATGCGGAAAAGGAACAGGCTCACAAGGAAAAAGAACTTATGATGGAAGCCCATCTTAAGGATGCTCAGCTCAAATATCTGCAGGCGCAGATTAACCCCCATTTTCTTTTTAATACGCTGAATGCAGGCGCCCAGCTGGCTATGATGGAAGAGGCGGACAGAACCTATGAATATATTCAGGTAATGGCTGAATTTTTCAGATACAATGTAAAAAAGGGATTCAATACCGTTACAATCGGTGAAGAAATAGAACTGGTCGACAACTATATTTATATTTTAAATGTGCGTTTTTCCGGTGATATTCACTATGAAAAAGAAATTGATGATTCCCTTATTAATGTAGAAATGCCCAGTATGATTTTGCAGCCAATTGTGGAAAACTGTGTAAATCACGGTATCCGGGAGATGGGCGGTGACGGAAAGATTAAGCTTAAGGTGTTTGCGGTTGACAATACAGCCTGCATAAGCATCGAAGATAACGGTAAGGGAATGGATCAGGATACAATAGACCATCTTATGAGCGGTACACCGATGCCGGGCAGAAAAAAGGACTCTAACGGTATCGGAATGGATAACGTTCTTGCCAGGCTTAAGCTGTTTGAGGGCACCGACGATGTTATCGGTATTGAGAGTGACGGAATCGGAAAGGGGTCCAGGTTTACTATTTATTTAGACAGGGAGAGAAGTAATGTTTAAGATAATGCTTGCCGACGACGAAGGTATAGTAATTGATTCTCTTAAATTTATATTGGAAAAAGAATTTGGCAATGAATGCGTTATTGAATATGCCAAAACCGGCAGAAGCGTTATTGAACTTGCGGACAGCTTCAGACCCGATATTGCCGTTATGGACATTCAAATGCCCGGTATAAACGGTATCGAGGCCATGCGTGAAATACGCCGAAACAACGATAATATTGTGTTTATCGTAATGTCAGCCTATGACAAGTTTGATTATGCCCAGGAAGCTATGAAGCTCGGCGCGATTGAATATATTACCAAGCCCATGGAGCGCAATAAAATGCTGACGGCAATCAGAAATGCCATGTCTATTGTCGAAAGCGAAAAGAAGCGCCGTTCAGACGATTTGCTGATTAAAGAAAAGCTTGAAACCGTAGTTCCGATTCTGGAAAACGGACTTATATATAATATTCTTTTTCATGAGCATTTTGACGAGGATATTGAAAGCTATAAAACAATGCTGGATATTGACTCGGACTATGCGTATATGATGATTCTTGTATCCGGTGACGACAAGGACGGTAACCACATGACCAATGCGGTTGGTGCCAGCGTGCGCCTGCAACAGCATTACAGGCAAATAAGAGAGAACATTAAGGTGTTTTTTGAAGGTGTAACCGGAACCGTCATGGGCAATAAGATTGCCATAATGGTGCCTTATGGTCACAAAAGCTTTGAATACAACGACCGTGTGGAGGTTATATCAAAGGCCAGGGAAATGGCCAGAAAGCTTCATCAGCTTATAGGTATTAATTTCCGTGTGGGTATCGGAAAAGCCGGCGAGCTTAAGAATATGGAAGCATCCTACAGAGAGGCTATCAACGCCCTTCTTTTGACCACCAATACAGTAGCGCATGCCGACGATCTTCCCATTGGCTGTGAGTATACGGACAACTACCCCATTGAGCTTGAAAAGAAGCTTTTTGAGGAGGTTGAAAAGGGACGTACCGAGGCAGCAGTAGCGGTGGCAAAAGAATATTTCGAGCAAATTCAGAGTATGGATATTATGGATGTGCGCTTGAAGGTTCTTGAATTTGCGCTGTGGGCAGAGCGAATAGCATATTCGGCAGGTGGTATGGTATACAGCGTAAGCAACCGAAGAGACTACCTTCCCACATTAATGGCGTTTAATACAATGGAGGAGCTTTGCCGTTGGTTTGAGGACAGAATTACTTTTTCCTGTACCAACATTTCAAAGAGAAAAGAAGACAGCTCCAACGATGCAATTGAAGCTTCAAAGGCGTACATTGAAAATAATTATACACAGAATATTACCCTTGAGGATGTATCAAGAGAGGTTAATATAAGCTCCTATTATTTAAGCCGCCTGTTTAAAGAAGAAACCGGTGAGAACTTCATTGATTATCTCACCAATCTTCGAATTGAGAAGGCCAAGGAGCTTTTGAGCACCACTCAGTATTCGATGAAGGAAATCTGTAGTATGTCAGGATATTCGGATCCCAATTATTTCAGTAAAACCTTCAAGAAAAACGTAGGCGTTACACCTACCGAGTACAGGGAGGGTAAATAAATGGGAAAAAATGAAACCCTTAAGAATCAAAGAATTGCCGGTAAAGCAGGAAAGCGAAGAGTTAAAGGGAAATCGCCGATGGCCTGGCTTTGCCTGCTGCTTCTTTTGCCCTCAATACTGTTTTGCGGCTGCGGAAAAGAGGAAAATGTTACCGCCTCCGTAAAAGAAGCCAAAGAAGATAAAATAGAGATAGGTATGAGCTTTGACTCCTTTGTTATCGAAAGATGGGAAAGGGACAGGGATGTTTTTGTATCTACAGCCAAGGATATGGGGGCCACCGTTAATGTTCAGAATGCCAACGGTGATATAAAAAAGCAAATTGAGCAGATTAATTATTTTATAGAAAAGGGCGTAGATGTAATAGTAATAATTTGCATTGATTCGGATTCCCTTAAAGATGTGGTAAAAAAAGCCAAAGATGCAGGCATTAAAATAATTGCCTACGACCGACTGGTTACCAATTCTAACGTTGACCTGTATATTTCTTTTGACAACGAGATGGTTGGAACCCTTATGGCCGATGCGCTGGTAGACTCCGGTGTGAGCAAAGTGCTGATGCTTGGCGGTTCGCCTACCGACAGCAATGTTCCCCTGGTAGAGGGTGGTTTTAAGACAGTATGTGATGAAAAAGAAGTTGAAATCGTTGATTCAATGCACTGCGACGGCTGGAGAGCGGAGCTTGCGGCCGAATACCTTTACGCCCACGAAGAGCTCTTAGAGTCGGTGGACGCCATTATGTGCGGTAATGATAACCTTGCGGGACAGGTTATACACCTGCTGGCTGAAAAGCGCCTTGCGGGAAGTATAGCGGTTGTTGGTCAGGATGCCGACCTTGAGGCCTGCCAGAGAATCGTGGAAGGTACGCAGACAGCAACTGTGTACAAGCCTGTTGAAAAGCTTGCCAAAAGAGCAGCAGAGTGCGCAATTGCCCTGGCAACGGGACAACAGATTGATGGCGATGATATAACAACAATAAATGACGGTTCCTACGACGTTCTTTACATAGGCCTGGAACCGGTTGCCGTTAACGAGGAAAACATGAACGAAGCCATTATTGACAGTGGTTTCCACTTAAAGGAAGACGTTTATCTGTTTGCTCCGGATAAGATGCCTTAATAAATATAATAGTAAAAATTTGCTACAAACCGTGTTGGATGACAAAAAAGTCCAACACGGTTTTTTATGTAAAGTTAAGTTGCTAAAAAAGTAAAGATGGCTGAAAATTATTTCCCCATAGACCTGTGGTACATTCTTCTTGTAACAAATAATAACATTCCAAAAGGGAGGAATTTAAAATGAAAAGAAAACTTTTAAGCCTCGTCCTTGCAATGGCTATGGCAATGTCACTTTTAGTTGGCTGTGGCGGAAGCAAGAGCGGCGGAGATAAGGTTGGCGTTGCAATGCCTACCAAGGATCTTCAGAGATGGAACCAGGACGGTTCAAACATGAAGGCTGAGCTTGAAAAGGCTGGCTACACAGTAGACCTTCAGTACGCTTCAAACGATATTGCAACTCAGGTATCTCAGATCGAAAACATGATCAACTCAGGTTGCAAGGTTCTTGTTATCGCATCTATCGATGGTGATTCACTTGGAACAGTTCTTGACCAGGCTAAGGAAAAAGGCATCTCAGTTATCGCTTATGACCGTTTGATCATGAACTCTGACGCAGTTTCTTACTACGCAACATTCGATAACTACATGGTTGGTAGCAAGCAGGGCGAATATATTGAAAAAGAACTTGGCTTAGCAGATGGTAATGGTCCTTTCAATATCGAGCTTATCACCGGTGACCCTGGTGACAACAACGCTAGATTCTTCTTCGGTGGTGCTATGGATGTTCTTCAGAAGTACATTGACAATGGTCAGCTCGTTGTTAAGTCCGGTCAGGTTGACTTCGATACAGTAGCTACAGCTAACTGG
>JAZUJC010000079.1:0-2119 GCA_045642625.1 Lachnospiraceae bacterium | reverse complement strand
GATACAATCTCTGCATTTATCAAGAGTATGCGGGGATCGGACCCGGATGCGGCGGTTTATTATCTTGCCAAGATGATTTATGCAGGGGAAAGTGTGACCTTTATTGCAAGGCGTATGATGATTTGTGCCTCGGAGGATGTGGGAAATGCAGATCCCCAGGCTCTGGTGGTGGCAACAAACGCCTCCCTTGCCGTTGAAAGAGTTGGTATGCCCGAAGCCCAGCTGATCCTGGCTCAGGCTGCAATATATATTGCCAGTGCTCCTAAATCAAACAGCTGTACATTGGCAATCGAGGGTGCCATGGAAGCAGTAAATGAATTTGGAAATGTGGCAATTCCCACCCATCTTCAGGATGCACATTATAAGGGAGCTGCCAAGCTTGGCCACGGTATCGGTTATAAATATGCCCATAACTATAAAAACAATTATGTGGAGCAGCAGTATTTGCCCTACGAGCTTAGCGGAAGGGAGTTTTATAAGCCCTCCGGAAACGGTTATGAGGTAAAGATTTCGGAGCACTTAAAGCGCATTAAAAAAGAAGCCAAAGAGGATAAAAAGTAGTTTCTTTTGCAAAATATTACTCAGTACGAGGGAGCAGGCATGAGAGGTAATGAACCCAAAAAACACAGGCTTATAATGATATCTCTTGACGCAGTCGGAAAAAGAGATATGGATTTTATGCTGTCTCTTCCCAATTTTTCGAAGATAGTGGAGCAGGGAGCATTTTGCGATAACGTTTACAGCGTTTACCCCTCACTTACTTATCCGGCACATACGGCCATAATGACCGGCCGTGTACCCAATAATTCGGGAATTGTGTCAAATACAAAGCTGCAGCCCAACAGGCACAACCCCGACTGGATATATAAGCGTAAATATATTCACGGAACCACTCTTCCCGATGAGGCTTCAAAGCACGGATACAGTGTATGCTCAATGCTGTGGCCCGTATTGGGTGGAGCCAAAATCAAATATAACATTCCCGAAATAATGATTACCCGGAAGAGCCAGAACCAGATTGTTGCCTGTATGCTTAACGGCTCTCCTAAGTATCTTTATGAAATAAACAGCCGGTTTGGCCATATCAGACATGGGATTGCTCAGCCTGCCCTTGATGACTTTTTGATGGCGTCGGCTCAATATACAATCGAAAAGTACGATCCCGATATGATGATGATTCATTTTACGGATGTGGATACCAACCGCCACGATTACGGTGCCGACAACGAACATATAGAGGCAGCGCTTATCAGGCATGATAACAGGCTTGGACAGCTTATGGAGTGGCTGTCAAAGACCCGTCCTATGGAAGAAACCACGTTTATTGTACTGGGTGACCATTGTCAGATGGATGCACATACCATTGTGTACCCCAATAAATATCTTGCCGATAAGGGCTTTATTGATATTAAAAACGGCAAAATAATCGATTACAGGGTTGTTGCGCAGTGCCTGGACGGTTCGTTTTATATAAGGCTTAACGAGAAATATCGCGGAAATGAGCAGGTGCTTGAACAGGTTACTGATCTTCTTAATGAAATGAAAAAAGAAGAGGTCCTTGGGATAGAAGCGGTATTTACCAACGAAGAGGCGGCAATGATGGGAGCGGACGGTTCCTGTCTTGTTATGGTGGAAGGCAAGAGAGGATATTATTTCTTAAATGATTTTGAGATTCTGACTGAGCCTGTTGAGGCTACGAAGAATCATAAAATGTTTGCCATCCACGGGTGTCTTCCCAGCAAAGAAGAGAATATAACCTTTTTTGCCGCTATGGGTAAAGGTATAAAGAAGGGAGTGCGAATTCCCTCAATGCGACTGTGGGATGAAGGTCCTACGATTGCAAAACTGATGGGCTGGAGCCTTGGCGGAGTTGACGGTGAAATAATAAAAGAAATGCTGCAATAAAAATTGCAGCATTTTTGCATATCGGGATTTATTTACTGGGCTAAAAAAGTTTTTTTACTATATCGTTGTATATTTCCTGGCTTGAGCCTTCCCACTTATCACAAATTGAAGAGGCGATGTCTTCTGTGGGAACGGACAGTTTGATGTTTAGCAGTTCTATTTCTTTTTCCTTGATTACAAGACTGGTTTCAAACTCGCCCGAGGTGGATTTGTA
>JAZUJC010000078.1:0-2156 GCA_045642625.1 Lachnospiraceae bacterium | reverse complement strand
TGCTTCCCACAAACCGTTAAGATAAGTAGCTCCCAATGCTCTGTCATACAGTCCGTAACCGGGCATTGCAACCTCATCCCAGATCATTCTGCCGTGATCGGGTCTTATGGGGCCTTTAAAGTCAATATCATATAAAGCTTTCATAATCTCATACATATCAAAACTTCCGTCGGAAGAAAGATGAGCAGCTTCTTCAAAATCATCATCGGAATTAAACTTAAGATTTCTGACATGTGCGAAATGAATTCGACCCTTTAAGGCTCTGATCATTCCGGGTAAATCATTTTTACGATTTGTGCCGTAGGAACCGGCACAGAAGGTAACACCGTTGTGCACATTGTCAACCATCTTCATCATTCTTTGTATATTTTCAAGATTAATGATAATTCTGGGAAGACCGAAAACACTCCATGCCGGATCATCGGGATGAATGGCCATATTAATGTCATATTTGTCACAAATAGGCATTATTCTTTCCAGAAAATACTTTAAATTCTCAAAAAGTTTCTCCTCATCCACGTCTTTATACATTTCGAAAAGCTCGGCAATCTTCGCCATACGCTCAGGTTCCCAGCCGGGAAGAATTGCTCCGTTCGAATCCTTTGACAAGCTTTCAAACATATTCTTGGGATCGATAGCATCGACCGCAGCCTGCGTATATGCCAAAACAGTACTTCCGTCCGGTCTTAATCTTGCAAGTTCTGTTCTGGTCCAGTCAAACACAGGCATAAAATTATAACATACCAGATGGATATCCTCTTCGCCGAGATTTTTTAATGTTTCTATATAATTATCAATATATAAATCTCTGTCCTTTGTACCTACTTTAATGGCATCATGGATATTAACCGATTCAATTCCGCTGATTTTTAATCCGGCAGCTTCAACCTCTTCTTTTAAAGCATGAATTTTTTCACGGCTCCATACTTCACCGGGTGTTGTATCGTACAAGGTTGTAATCACTCCCTCCACCCCGGGAATCTGGCGAATTTGTTTTAAGGTAACGGTATCAAACTTTGAACCGAACCATCTTAATGTCATTTCCATTTACAAATGCTCCTTTTCATCAAAAGTCAAAACTGTTATTCATAATTCTTTTACATCCGATTCGGATTCTTAATAAATTGAAATCCCTTAAGATGTATCAAATGAGAATGTACTTCTATAGCAAAGGTATTCAAACCTTTAAGTTCTTTAGCCAGTGTAAAAGTTTCATCCTGGTATACATTCCAAACGGATTTCCTGTCATATTCGCCTTCACCTATAACCTCAGAACCCTTTTTATGAGGATATCCGTTCCAAAATGTTAACCAAACTTTTTGATTGTCCATTTCATAAATACTAAGCTTTACATCCCGGCATCCTTCTTCACCGAAATCGAGATTATCAAAAATAAGGTAACAATCGCCTTCTTTAGAAGTAGAAATACCTCTTTCGTTTCCGGTCCCGATTCGCCCGAAAGAATCGCTGATAAGTGCTCCGTAGATAAATTCATACGGATTCATTACTAACGGTCCGAATCCTTTTGCTTTAAGTTCCAAAAGAGATATAATATTTGAAACACCGTCAGGCTTAGTATTAATTGCCCGCAAATAGAACACACCGTCAGCGCAGGCTCTGATACGTACTATGCTTTTGTCAGGGCTGACATACTCGACTTGGGCATTCATAATGGGAATACCCGATTCATCCGTAATCTTAAAGACAACATTATCTTTACAAGCATTAGATGGGCATAACGAAATACCAAAATCCATTATAGGTGTTAACGGAGTAAATAACTTTCCATTTTTTGCTTCAATTTTGATATTTCTGACCAATATTTGTGGTTCTTCCACGATATGCGGGCGAACGCTAATCAGTCCCTTACAACCGTCGGGCTTAACAACAGCTCTCAGTTTTCCTCCGAAAAGTCTTTTAATATTACCCTTATATGATGAATAATCGGTACTGTCACCGTTATCAAGGCCGATAAGTCTTGCCGGTCCTTCTACGGAAACCTGAACCAATGAATTGGCATTTTTAACTTCAAAACCGGCTGCATCAACAGCTTTTATTTCAACAAATCTTAAAGTATCATCACCGGCTTTTGTTTCAAATTCACCGTTTAGAACAGCTAAGGATTCAGTCTCTGTGAATGAATGCTCGCGGCAAAC
>JAZUJC010000077.1:0-10029 GCA_045642625.1 Lachnospiraceae bacterium | reverse complement strand
GATTTATTTTGATTTAAATATGTGTCCTTGACCTGTTCAATAGAAAGGAATCCGTTTTTCTGAATATCCATATTCATACTTCCTTTCCCGTTAACCAAACCGTTATACCGTTACTCTGTTGTTCCTGATGCTGCTTCTTTTGCAAGATTCAGCTCTTTAAGCTTTGCTTCATATGCTGCAAGAAGTTTCACAGCATCCTCGCCGATAAAGCTCTTCTGATAAGCATTCATGCTATCGTAGGTTTCTCTTAAGGTCTTAACTGCTTCTTCATATTCCAGTGTAAAATCCTTGGCATCCGGTAATGAAGAAAGAGCTGCAACAAACCTCTTTCCAAGTTCGTATGCTTCCGAATATTCAGCATCGATTACCTGGTAAATATCATCTACCGAGTAAAGCGCTTCATCAATGGAAACATATGCTTTTCTGTTTTCGTAAACTACATAGTCTACAATACCCGAAGCGTATTCAGTGTTACCTGTAACAGCGTTAGTAACTTTTACTACCACTTCCTGTCCAACCAGACTGCTTGCTCTCTGGAAATCCATGCTTCCTGCAAGATTCTGCATTTCTTCAAGTTCAGAGAATGTAGCCAGCTGGGAAATATATTCGGTGTTGTCCGTAGGCTCCAAAGGATCCTGATATTTCATCTGAGCTACAAGGAGCTGTAAAAATGCATCCTTATCAAGACTGGATGAGTTGGATGCCACTTCCTTTGAAAGGGAAATGGATGAGGCGGAAGACTGCTGAACTACTCCATCCTTAATAATTGCTGAAATATTATCTGCCATTCCAATCCTCCTAAGCGGTGTAATCTATTGTATTTCCGTTCTGTCTCATAATTTCTTTCTGGATGATATCTTCATCATCGAGTTCTGTTTCTTCATCGGGTGTATCGAGGTTAATCCTTCTGATACCGTTACGTCTCTGCTGCTGTGAATTATTCTGTCTGCCTTCATCGGAAAGATTTCTTTCAAATTCATGGCTTCCTACCATAACTTCAACCGCTTCAACAGTAATTCCCTTTGCTTCAAGAGTTTCCTTAAGCACTATTGCCTGAGCTTCGATTACAGCCTTAACGCCTTCATTCTGTGCATTAAACTGAGCCGTGAGAACACCTTCACTGTTCTGTGAAACCCTTACGCTTACGTTGCCTAATGTTTCAGGGTGAAGCTTTAAATTGATTTCTGTGGTTTCGGGTGAAATTTCAACCTTAATCCTTTCAGTAATCTGATTCATAATCATTTCTGTCTGCTCTGATGTAAAGCTGACGGTTTCGGTATTTGTGTTTAATACCTCTTTTGTTTTTTCAATCAATGCCTCTGCAAAAGAAACGGGAGTGGCACCTGCCTTAACGACTGCCTGTTCATCAGTATTTTCTCTTCCGACTTCGCTTGACAGTGAATCGTCTTCTCCATCGGCTGCCTCATTGTGAATCGAAAAATTTCTGACTGCTTTTGTCTCGGGATTGATAAGCTCCACTTTATCGCCGATATTATCAATATTTTCATTTTCATCGACTGTAACGTCGCCTGTCTCTTCAACATTTACAACATTCACATTTGCTGCTACTGCATTAATCGCATCCTGAATTTCCTTTACGGGAATATCCAGTTTTGTTTCAAGTTCGGACAATACTGCATCCAGTTCCTTAACCAATGCATTAACATCTTCGTAAAGCTTTGCATCAGTCACAAGTGACATTGTGCTTTCAGCTCCTGCAAGCTCAACGGATACCTCCTGCATGTTTTCGGGAATAAGTAATGACATCATGTCCATATTGAGAACTGCCAACGCATCGGCAAGCTCTTCATCTGTTACTCCGAAGGTTTTCCTGATTGCCTCTGCTATTTCGTTTACCGCTTCTTTTAAAGCGTCCACTTCACTGTCCATAGGCTCTCTTTCTTCCATCATACGGGTTTCAGATACTTTTTTGTCATCGGTATTATTGTAAGCGTTGTTTTCCCGGGCCTTATCCTGCACAGCAGAACGGGAATTTGATAATTTGTTTTCGGGTCTTTGATTATCCTTAACCGTACTCACTGCTTTTTCATTTTCAACCTTTCTGCTTGAATCAGCCATAAAGCTTGAGAAATCAGCACCTTCAACTTTACCGGTAAATTGTGGTGAATTCACAAATCCCATCACTCCGGTGATTTGAGAATTCGTTACCTGGTTACTGGTCATTGAGTTCCTCCTCTCTTCAGTTGTCAATGTGCTTATTCATAAAATAGGTGAGTTTCTCCCCACCTAATTTATTTATCGGTTGATACCGAATATTTCTTAACCCTCAGGGTCCATAATTTTTGTTAATTGTGCCGCAACACCCGTATCCATTGCAGCAAGGATTTTTCCTCGTGAATCCGAGTCCATTCTCCATAATATTCTGGCCGCCAGATCAAGGTTATCGGTCATGGCCTCAAATATTGCTGCTGCCGCCTTAGGCTTCATGGAAGCGTAAGCTGCCGCATATGCCTCTATCTCAGCATCCTCTTCAAGCTGCCTGATTACCTGCTTATACAAAGCTTCGGCAGTAGCCGGATCCATACTCTCATAATACTTCTTGTATTCTTCTATTCCGGGACCGTTATCCGAATAAACCACTTCTTCGTAAAACTGCTCTTTTATTCGCTGGAATTCAATCTGCATATTTTCAAACTCACGAAGTCGCTCTATTTCGGCTTTCATTTCAGACAGTTCTTCGGAATCAAGACTGTTTACCTGTTGGGAATGCTCAAGCTCTATTTCCAGCACTTTAATATAATCAACCGCTTCCTTAAGGCTTAAATATCCGCCGTAGGCTCCATCCTCGCCCACCTCGGTTTCACTGCTTGAGGGCAAAATCCTGTTGATTACCGGCACATCCTTAAGCAAAGGAGTAAGTATTTCCGAGCCGAATCCGCCCACATCCATCTTAATAAGCAGGCACAGTATTGCCAGCCAGACCGCCACAATAATTGTGGTAACAAGAAACGAAGACATTCCGCCGCCGGATTCATCCTCATCTTCAATAGCTGCTTCACGCTTTGCTATTTCCTTGGCACGCTTCTTAATGTCCTGCTTTTGCTTCTTTTCTTCCTGCTTAAGTCGCTTTCGCTCATCATTTATTTTTCTTTTTTCCGCAGCTGCGGGAGATTCAACTTTAGCCATATCGCTTTATGTTCCCTCTAAAGGTTCAGTGCCCGTTGTCCGTACACGAAACTGTTGTGCTCATCATTTTCTACCCCTTCGGTATGAGCCTCATCCCTAAGATATTCCTCGAAGGCATTTTCTCTGAGCTTTTCATAGGTCTTTCGCTCTTTCATAGCCTCAACAAGCTTTATACGCTCATTTTCCAAAAAAGCCTCGGCCTGACGAACCCTGATTTTCTGCTCATCGATATATTCTCTTACCCTTACCAGCGCAACCTCATTATCAAGAATATCCTGAATCACAAGACTCTTTTCTCTCATGATTCTGCCTTCTTCCTCATAATGAGCCTCTCTGACATAAAGGCTGTTCAATTTTTCTTCTTCGTCGTCAAGGCGTTTTCTTGCTGCCGCAAAAGAAAGACGCTGCTGCTCCTCCATTCGCACCTTAAGATTCAAAACGCTTTGAAGCCTGAATACAAATTTGGCCATTCCACAATTCCTTATTTACAGTAAATACCAATTTTGTTATTCAACTATTCCCTTCATTTGAGCAACGGTCTCCTCAAATGAAATCTTTTCATCAGTCTGTTGCAAAAGAAACTCATTGATACTTTTATTTTTCTCAATAGCCTCATCAATATCGGGATTACTTCCCGCCTTATATGCTCCGATATTAATCAGATCCTCTGCATCCGCATATGTTGCCATCAGGTTCTTAATCCTTCCGGCGGTGGACTTATGATCCTTAGTACATATCTGAGACATGCATCGTGAAATGCTGGCCATAACCGAAATAGCCGGATAATGGTTCTTTTGCGCCAGTTTTCTGTCAAGTACAATATGCCCGTCCAGAATACTTCTGGCAGTATCGGTAATAGGTTCGTTAAAATCATCACCGTCTACAAGCACTGTATAAAGACCCGTAATCGATCCTTTGTCGCTTCGGCCTGCTCTTTCCAAAAGCTTGGGCATTTCCGCATACACACTGGGTGGATAGCCCCTGGATACCGGAGGTTCTCCGCTGGCCAGTCCGATTTCACGCTGAGCCATGGAAAATCGGGTAAGGGAGTCCATCATCAGCAGTACATCCTTGCCCTTATCCCTGAAATATTCGGCAATAGCTGTAGCCGTTTTGGCTGCTTTGGTACGTTCCAGGGCGGGCTTGTCGCTGGTGGCAATTACCAGCACCGAACGTTTCATACCTTCCTCGCCCATATCCCTTTCCACGAATTCACGAACCTCACGGCCACGCTCTCCTATAAGAGCAATAACATTTATATCAGCCTTGGTATTTCTTGCGAACATACCCAAAAGAGTTGATTTTCCAACACCGGAACCGGCAAAAATACCGATTCTCTGGCCCTTTCCTATAGTCAGTAATCCATCCACGGCCTTTACTCCAAGGGGAAGAACCTCGTCGATAATCTCCCTTGACATAGGGTCAGGAGGAGACGCCTCAACCGAATATGGCGTTCCCTTCTTTTCAACGCCCTTAGGCGGATTTCCCAAACCATCCAGGCAAAGGCCCAGTAAATCATCACTTACAAACACTTCAAGGGGGTGATTGTTGTTTTCTACAATACAGCCAATCCCGATACCTTCTACTGCCTTATAAGGCATAAGCAGGGTTTTACCGTCTTTAAAACCGACAACCTCCGCAGCTGAAATCGGTGTTATACCGTCCTTGGAGTATATGGTACACATATCTCCAAGCTTAGCCTCAGGTCCGAAGCTTTCAATGGTAAGGCCTACCACGTTGGCAATTTTTCCCTGAGATTTAAAGAAATCCATAGACTCAAGTTTCTTATATTTTTGAGCATCAAAATCCACACTGAACATATGAACTACACCTCGTAAGCCAGCAGATGAAGCATACGGGACAACTCATTAAGCTCTGTATCTATACTGCAGTCCATAATTCCAAATGATGTTTCTATCTTTACCATACCGGGTTCAAACCGGTCATCCGGTCTAAGCTCGGGCTCACGCTCAAAGCCTGCATTGCCAAAAAGGCTGTCTTTTGCCTCAAGCAGCATATCGTATTCGGCAGGGCTTACATGAATAACAATATTATCGCTTCTGTTGGCATTTCGAATTGCCCTGTTTACAAGCTCTGTAATTACTGTTTCAGGACAGTACAACCCGTCATTAAACACTTTTTTA
This sequence comes from Lachnospiraceae bacterium, assembly GCA_045642625.1. GTDB lineage: Bacteria > Bacillota > Clostridia > Lachnospirales > Lachnospiraceae > UBA1258. The sequence continues at coordinate 4,738 of JAZUJC010000077.1, read as the reverse complement.
TATATAGCGGTTATAGTCTCAACAATGCGTGGTTCAACCTCTGAAAGCGCCTTTTCATATTCAGTCAGAAGTTCAGCCTCTCTGACTTTCAACTCTGCAATTTTGGCATTATATTCGTTATATCCCTTCGAAAGGCCTTCGTTGTAACCCTTATCAAAGCCCTCGTCGTGAGCTGCACTTCGAAGTGCATCTATTTCTTCCCTGGCAACCGCCTTATACTGTTCTATTTCTTCAAGAACCCTCTCACGCATTTGCTCAGGGCTTTCATATTCCTCAGAGTCAGGTATTTCACCCTGGTAGCCTTCACTCTCATCGAAGTCACCTACATAGTAGCCTTCCTCGCTGGCTGCGCCTTCTTCATAATCCTCCAAAGCAGCGTCTCTGTCGGCCAAAAGCTCAGCCATTGCCAGCGGATTAACGCCGGAGGCTTCGGGCTCATCGATTAAGAGTTCGGGTTCAGCTTCCCTCAAAACACCCGAAAAGCCTTCTAGCCGTTTGGCTACAAGGCTGCTCATGTCTATGACCTTTGTGTTTTCAGGCGAAAACTGTATGAAATTTGCCTTATATACATTAGACAACTATTTCGTCTCCTCCACCACGTGAAATAACAATTTCTCCGGAATCTTCCAGTTTTCTGATTATATTTACAATCTTCTGCTGGGCTTCTTCCACGTCCTTCATTCGGACAGGGCCCATGAAATCCATATCTTCCTTGATCATTACAGCCAAACGCTTTGACAAGTTGTTAAAGATTGCAGTCTGAACCTGTTCATTAGCCGACTTAAGCGAAATGGCAAGGTCGTTATTATCAACATCTCTAAGCACACGCTGAATAGCACGGTCTTCCAGCAAAAGAATATCTTCGAACACGAACATTTTCTTTCTGATTTCGTCGGCCAATTCCGGCTCTTCCATTTCCAAAGTCTCCATAATGTGCTTTTCGGTACCACGGTCTACAGTATTCAAAATATCTACAACCGCATCTACGCCACCGATAATTGTGTAATCCTGATTGATAAGTGAAGCCAGCTTGGACTCAAGCACCTTCTCAACTTCCTTAATAACATCGGGACTGGTACGGTCCATTACAGCAATACGCTTGGCAACATCCGACTGTCTGTCCGGAGGCAGTGCAGAAATAATAAGCGCTGCCTGAGCCGGAGTCAGGTAGGAAAGAATAAGTGCAATTGTCTGAGGATGTTCCTCCTGAATAAAGTTAAGAAGCTGTGATGCATCTGTTTTACGTACAAATTCAAAGGGTTTAACCTGAAGTGACGAAGTAAGCCTTCCGATAACATCGATAGCCTTTTCGGAACCCAGGGCTTTTTCAAGAAGTTCTTTTGCGTAGTTAATACCACCTTCGGAAATATACTGCTGAGCCAGGCATATCTGGTAAAACTCACTAAGCACATCTTCCTTAACCTGGGGTGTAATACTCCTTGTATTTGCAATTTCAAGAGTCAGTTCTTCAATTTCTTCTTCCTTAAGATGCTTAAATATAAGCGATGAACGTTCAGGTCCCAGTACAATCAGCAAAATTGCCGCTTTCTGCAGACCTCCGATTTTTTCCTCAAATACTCTAGGCATTTTCTAACCCCACTCTTCGTTAAGCCAGTTGCGCAGGAGATTTGCAACCGCTTCAGGATTTTCATCCACAAATTTCTCTATAGCTTTCTTAGTCTCTGACGACTCTTCCATTTCAATATCATCAAGCCCCGGTTCGGTCGGTACAGGGTTTGACTGAAGAAGATTCTCAACCGATAATTCTTCGGGCTGTTCTTCTTCCTTGACAGTCTTCATGCTCTTTAATACTACAATTGCAAGAAGAACAAGAATAAGAATAATAAGTACAATCTGTATTACATTGGCCATATCAACAGAAGCACGTTCCTTGTCAACAAACACGTTCTCCTCATAAGCCACAATTGAAATCTGTTCCTCAGGGATACCGGTTGCATTGTGTACAAGAGTAATCATTTCTTCGTTGACTGCCACTTTACGCTTTTCTGCATTGCCCCTTTTATATTCATCCCAGGAAATACCGTCAAGCTCGCCGGCTTTTTTTACATCCTCTTCCCTGATGACAATATACTTAATTGATGAAACGGCAACATTCGACTGACTGTAATCAACCACACCCGCAGGAATCTGGGTATATTCAATATCCTCGTTGGGCAGGTACTTTTTGTAGTACTCTTCAATTGTAGAGGTACTGTATTCACCGGTGGCATACTGGTAAGTACTTTCGTTGTTCGAATCGGTTCCGGGAGTACCGCCACCGCCTCCCTGAGCCTCAGATGCGTAATACTCTTCTTCGCCAAGAACACCCTGGGACTGCCCGTCAGCAGGTGTGTATGTATGTGTGGTATGTTCTCTGCTTGAAAAATCAATATTAAGGTTGCTGGATACCTTGATATCGCCAAACTGTCCTGTATTTGACAGAACATTCTTTACCTTTGCATTGGTTAATGACTCAGCTTCTGTCTTTACCCCCAAAAGAGAACTTGCATTACCCGCATGGGACTGCTCGTCGCTTCCGGAGAACAGGAGGTTAGCATCCATATCCATAATGACAACGCCCTCTGTGTTTGATAAATGAAGACAACCGGCAAGAGCCTGAGCCAAAGAAGCGGCATTGGTCTCATCAAAATCCCCATCTATTTCCAGTACAACAGCAACCGTGGATTCTTCTTTTTGCGACAAAAGAGTACCATCGTTTTCAGCAAGGCTTATATCAACAACCGCGCTCTTTATTGCATTGAATTTGGCAAGGAAATCCTTCGCAAGCTTATCCTCCAGATATAGTTCGTAACGCTTCTGCTTATCTGCCTCAGTAACGGTAAACCCGCCAGACAGAGCCGTATCAATATCATATGAGTTGGGGGTAATACCGCTTGAAGCCAGTGCTAAATTGGCTTCGGCAAGAGATTTCTTAGGAACGGTAATTCTGGTTCCGGCATCATTAGTCTTGTATTTAATATTGTTTTCATCAAGCAGTTCAACAATCTGAGCACCCTCAGTTGCATCGGAGCAGTTTTTAAGCAAAGTATAATTAGGCCTTGAAAGCAATGTATATAAACCTACAAACGCCAAAATAACCCCCAGGGCTATGGCTACCACGACGGTTTTCTGCTTTGAGTCGAATTTACTCCACCACTGGACTATTCTTCCCCATATTTCTTTGATTTTTTCAAGAATCTTTTCCATGTTTTACTCCGTAAAATATCTTTGCCTGACTGTCTTTTGCTAAATCTGCATCTGCATAATCTCTTTATATGCTTCCAAAAACTTATCCCTTACCGCAACTGTATACTGAAGGGCTGTTGATGCCTTTTGAAGAGCAATCATCAAATCATGTGTATTCTCTGTCTCACCAAGTGCAAAACTGATTTCTGCATTCTCGGCATCCGACAAATAACTGTTTGTCGTATTAATATTATCCAAAGCGGAATTTAATATGGCATCGAACATGTTACTTGTTTTTGTCCCCTTGCCTATCTGAGAGGGACTGGTAACATTTTCATTTACTATCGAAGCTGTTCCAAGTAAAGACGTAATGTCCATTTCTTATCTCCTTATCCAAAACCGTTAACTAACAGGCTGCTTATTTACCGAGTTCAAGGCCCTTAAGCGCCATAGACTTACTTGCATTAAACGCTGTTGCGTTAGCTTCATAAGCACGTGATGCATCAATAAGGTTGGTCATTTCGGTAATAATATTGACATTGGGATAGGTTACATATCCGTTTTCATCGGCATCGGGATGAGAAGGATCATATACCATGTTCATTTCGGAAACCCTGTCTTCATGAACACCGGAAACCTTAACGCCTTTACCTGAATATCTGTCCAAATGGCTGTTCATAACCCTTGAAAAAGGAGTCTGTCCGTCTTTTTCAGCAAAAGTAACAACCTTACGAACATAAGGAGTGCCGTCTTTGGTGCGGGTCGTGTTGGCATTGGCAACGTTCTCCGAAATAATATCCATTCTGTAACGCTCTGCAGTAAGTCCGGAAGCGTTAATGTCAAAAGATGTAAACATACTCATAATTTGCTACCTCCTCTACTTAGCCTTTATTGCAGTCTGGAGATTTGTAAACTCCTGATTTATGCTGGTCATTAATCCTTCGTACATAAGCTGGTTTTTAGCCAGCATTACATTTTCAGTTTCGGGATCCACGTTATTTCTGTCCAGTCTGTACTCGAAACCGCTGTAGTCCTTATAGGTTCTTGGCTTAAGCCTGTCAGAGCTTAAATGAGACACTTTGGCATCCATAGTCTCAAAGTCATTATATTTAAGCGCTCTTTTTAACTCGGACTGAAAAGTAATATCCTGTCTTTTATAGCCCGGAGTGTCAACGTTGGCCAGATTGTTGGCAATCGCTTCATTCCTAAGCCATGAAGCATCCGCAGCCCTGTCCAAAACATTAATGTAATTAAATGAACCGGAATTAATCATATTTTTTCCTTTCTTTGAACCGTAGAAAACAGGCAACATACAACATATAGGCATGCTAACCCATTTCACCTACTCTACCTTATTATAGTGTAATCAGTAAAAAAAACAAGGGATTCTTGCTATTTTCCACACAATATAGTGGTGTTTTTTTGATGACCACACTATATGTAGGTTGACATAATTTATTCAACCCGAATGGTCAATTCCCTAAATTACGCACTATATATAGAAATTTAGTTTACAAAACAAAAAAAGGACTTACCATAATATGATAAGTCC
>JAZUJC010000076.1:0-2422 GCA_045642625.1 Lachnospiraceae bacterium | reverse complement strand
TCAGGAGAAATATATGATTACATTTCAAAAGTATGTTAAAGCCGAAAGTATTGAAGAAGCTTATAAGCTGAATCAGGTAAAAAACAATAAAATTGTCGGTGGAATGCTGTGGTTAAGGCTCGGCACCCCCTCCTACAATACCGTTATCGATATTTCCGGTCTTGGACTTGATAAAATCGAGGAAAATGATGAAGAGTTTAAAATAGGTGCGATGGTAACCTTGCGGGAAATTGAAACAAATCCCGGGCTTAACACCTACACAAACAATGCTGTCCGTGATGCTTTGCAGGATATTATCGGTGTTCAGTTCAGAAATCTTGCTACGGTTGGCGGAAGTATCTGGGGACGCTTTGGGTTCTCGGATGTGCTCACCGTTTTTATGGCTCTTGACAGTTATGTTGAACTTTATAATGGCGGCATTATTTCAATGACCGAGTTTGCCAAAATGAAATATGACAGAGATATTCTTTTGAATGTGATTGTTAAAAAGAAACCTTGTAAGTGCGTATATGATTCTGTTCGTATTCAACGCACAGATTTCCCTGTTTTGACATGTGCAGCAAGCATTATTGATGGTGAATACAGGGTTGCTATCGGCGCCAGACCGGGTAAAGCCGGATTATATGTTGATACAAACGGTTTCTTAAAGAACGGAATTACTGCAGACAGTGCTGCTTCTTTTGCAAAAGAATTAATAAGGCTTGTGCCCACATCCGGCAATAACAGGGGAAGCAAAGCCTATCGAAGCAGACTTGTTAATGTACTTACAGAAAGAAATCTTATTAAGCTTGGAGGATTAATGTGATGGATATAGTAGTTACTTTAAACGGCAAAAAAATAACCGATCAGATTGATCCTGATATGACACTTTTTGATTTTCTTAGAAATCATCGCTGTTACAGCGTTAAATGCGGATGTGAAACTTCAAATTGTGGTTTGTGTACCGTATTTTTTGATGAAACTCCTATTCTATCCTGTTCAATGCTTGCTATTAGAGCTGCCGGTCACAAAATAACCACTTTAGAGGGTTTGCAGGAGGAAGCCGGGGATTTTATTGGGTTTATTGCCGATCAGGGTGCCGATCAGTGCGGATTTTGTAATCCGGGCTTTGTAATGAATACTATTGCTCTTTTAAGAGAAAATCCTGACCCTACAGATGAAGAAATCAGGCAATTTCTATCCGGAAACCTGTGCAGATGCAGCGGCTATGAGGGACAGCTTCGTGGAATACGGGCTTATCTTGACAACAGGAAGAATAATTAAGGGGGCCTCCATGGAACATAAAAATTATAAAGCTATAAATAAATCAGTCAGAAAAAAAGACGCCATGCAGCTTCTTTTGGGTAAGCCTGTATATACCGAAGATATTGCACCCGAGGATGCTCTGGTTGTTAAACTTTTAAGAAGTCCGCATGCAAATGCCATTGTAAATACAATTGATACAAAGGTTGCCAAGCTTGTCCCCGGAGTTGTGGATATTTTTACCTGGGAAGATGTACCAAACAATCGATATACAATTGCAGGACAGACATATCCCGAGCCATCACCCTATGACAGGCTTATAATTGACCGTCATGTTCATTGTGTTGGTGATGTTGTGGCTATTGTTGCTGCCGAAAATGAAAAAGCGGCAAATAAGGCGCTTAAATTAATAAAGGTTACTTATGATGTTTTGGAGGCGGTTCTTGATTTTAGAACTGCCAAGGATAATGAAATATTGGTTCATCCTGAGGATAACTGGATCGCTCCCTGTGAAGTAGGCGGTTCCAATAAGCGTAATCTGGTTGCCAGTGAGCAAAGTGAGTATGGGGATGTGGATGGCGTTATGGCTGACTGCGATATCGTTATTGACAGAACTTACCATACCAAAGCCTTTAATCAGGCTATGATGGAAACCTTCAGAACCTATACAAGCTATGACAGATATGGTCGACTTCATGTTATCTCTTCTACTCAGATTGTATTTCATGTTCGTCGTATACTGTCTCATGCTCTTGGCATTCCTAAAAATATGATTAGGGTTGAAAAGCCTCGTATCGGTGGTGGATTTGGAGCAAAACAGACTGCTGTCAGTGAGGTATATCCCGCTTTTGTAACCATGAAAACCGGCAGACCGGCTATGATTGTTTATTCTCGTGAAGAATCTCAAATTGCGGGTTCACCAAGACATGAAATGGAAGTCAGGGTTAAACTTGGAGCCAGTAAAACCGGTAAAATCAGAGTTCTCGATTTATATACTCTTTCCAACAGTGGTGCATATGGTGAACATGGGCCTACAACGGTTGGCCTGTCCGGTCATAAATCAATCCCTATGTATACAGGAAGCTTAGAAGCCCATCGTTTTAATTATGATGTAGTATATACAAATACTATGTCTGCAGGTGCTTACCGCGGCTACGGTGCCACTCAGGGTATCTTTGCT
>JAZUJC010000075.1:0-2241 GCA_045642625.1 Lachnospiraceae bacterium | reverse complement strand
CTTCATGGACCCGGAAAGCCTCTTGAAGATGTATTTGAGGCCGGCGTAGAGTGTTCTGCAAAGACTATGTATCCTGACTGGCTTTCTCTTACCGGTAAGGGATATGTTGCTTCCATATACAAGCAGTATGGCAAGATCATTTCCCCTATGGGCTGTCGTGCATTCCTGTCACCCTGGTATGAAAGAGGTGGCATGCACCCTGCAGATGATCAGGATACACCTATATTTGTGGGGCGTTTTAATATCGGTGCCGTTTCGCTTCATTTGCCCATGATTTTGGCTAAGGCCCGCAAGGAAAGTAAAGACTTTTTTGAAGTACTTGATTATTATCTTGAGCTTATCAGACAGCTCCATATTCGTACCTATGCATATTTAGGCGAAATGAGAGCTTCCACAAACCCTCTTGCATACTGCGAAGGCGGTTTCCTTGGCGGTCATTTAAAGCTTTCCGATAAGATTAAGCCTCTTCTTAAGTCGGCGACAGCAAGCTTTGGCATTACTGCATTAAACGAGCTTCAGGAATTATATAACGGTAAATCGCTTGTAGAAGATGGTGAATTTGCTGTTTCAGTTCTGGAACATATTAATCAGAAGGTTAATGAGTACAAAGAAGAAGATGGCAATCTTTATGCTATATACGGAACACCTGCTGAAAATCTTTGTGGTTTACAGGTAAAACAGTTTAGAGAAAAGTATGGCATCATTGAAGGCGTAAGTGACCGTGAATATGTATCCAATTCATTTCATTGTCATGTTTCCGAGGATATTACTCCTATTCAAAAACAGAACCTGGAAGACAGATTTTGGAACTTATGTAATGGTGGAAAAATTCAGTATGTAAAATATCCTATCGATTACAATATTGAAGCTGTTAAAACACTTATTCACAGAGCCATGGATATGGGCTTTTATGAAGGTGTAAATCTTTCTTTGGCTTACTGTGATGACTGTGGCCATCAGGAACTTGAGATGGACGTTTGCCCTAAGTGCGGAAGTCGGAATTTAACAAAAATCGATCGAATGAACGGTTATCTGAGCTATTCAAGAGTTCATGGTGATACAAGATTAAATGATGCCAAGATGGCAGAAATTGCAGAAAGGAAATCCATGTAATATGCGTTATCATAATATTACCAAAGATGACATGAACAACGGAGACGGACTTCGTGTTGTTTTATGGGTTGCCGGTTGTAATCATTGCTGTAAGGGCTGTCAAAATCCTGTAACCTGGGATCCGGACGGTGGTCTTTTGTTCGATGATGCTGCCAAGCAGGAGATTTTTGAGCAGCTTAATCAATCCTATATTTCCGGAATAACTTTTTCCGGTGGTGATCCACTTCATGCTTCAAACAGGCTTGATGTTCGCTCGTTTATAAGTGAGATTAAAGAAAAATATCCTGATAAGACCATATGGCTGTACACCGGAGATTCATGGGAGAACATTTATCATTATCCTGTGATGAAGGACGTGGATGTTGTAGTTGACGGTGAATTTGTTTTGGAAAAGCGCGATGTAACATTAATGTGGAAGGGCAGCTCCAATCAGCGTGTTATTAACGTTAAGGAAACTTTAAAGAAAACAGACCCTACAGTTCCTGTACTTCACTGCTCCGACCATTACAGAGCCTAAGAGAGGGATTATGATGAATAGAGTAGCAAGATTTGAAAAGGTAAGCGAAAAAAGATTTGTTGATGATTTTACAGATTCTTTTTCCGAATTTAGCGCTGATAAGGCAAAAGAAATATACGATAGTATAAAGCTTCCTGCCAGAGCCACGGCAAAAAGTGCGGGATATGATATATATATGCCAATTGATTATACCTTAAAGCCCGGTGAAACGGTTAAAATTCCTACCGGTATAAGGGTATATATGGAACCTGATTATGTGTTTATGATTTATCCCCGTTCCGGACTTGGGTTTAAATATCGCCTTCAGTTAAATAATACCGTTCGTGTTATTGATGCGGATTATTATGAGTCTGATAACGAAGGTCATCTTTTTATTAAAATAACAAATGATACCAATGAAAATAAAACAGTTTCACTTGAAAAGGGAAGTGGTTTTGCCCAGGGTATTTTTATGCAGTATGGTATAACTTATGATGATGACACAACTGCACAGCGTAACGGTGGACTAGGTTCTACCACAAAAAAATCTAAATAGTATACATTTTTTTATTAAATAAGCCGATACAACATTTGTTGATAATCGGCTTATTTAGTGTTATTATATTCTGTGT
>JAZUJC010000074.1:0-3676 GCA_045642625.1 Lachnospiraceae bacterium | reverse complement strand
AGGCTCTTAACATCTGCCACATTGGCAAGGAGAGAGAAAATCTCAAGGTTATCTATAAACTTCCATGCAGCTTCCTTGCCGCCCTTAATATCGAAGGTGAAAATGCTTGCACCACCGTTGGGGAAGTACTTCTCATACAATTCATGATCGGGATGATCTTCCAGTGAAGGATGATTTACCTTGGCTACCTTGGTGTGATTTTTAAGGAACTCAACTACCTTCTTGGTGTTTTCTGCATGTCTGTCAAGGCGAAGAGACAAGGTTTCTGTACCCTGAAGAAGCAGGAATGCGTTAAAGGGAGAAATTGTAGCACCGGTATCTCTAAGAAGAATTGCTCTGATATAGGTTACAAAAGCAGCAGGGCCAACAGCATCATAGAAGCTTACGCCATGGTAGCTGGGGTTGGGAGCTGCAATATTGTCGTACTTGCCGCTTGCCTTCCAGTTAAACTTGCCGGATTCTACGATGATACCGCCAAGAGTGGTTCCGTGGCCGCCGATAAACTTGGTAGCTGAATGAACAACAATATCTGCACCATGTTCAAAGGGTCTGAACAGATAAGGTGTTCCAAAAGTATTATCTACAACAACAGGAAGTCCTGCTTCGTGGGCAATTTCTGAGATTGCATCGATATTGGGAATATCTGCGTTGGGGTTACCAAGAGTTTCAAGATATATTGCTCTGGTATCGGGCTGAATGGCTGCCTTAACTTCTTCAAGATTGTGTGCATCCACAAAAGTAGTCCTGATGCCGTACTGGGTAAGGGTGTGTGCCAAAAGATTGTAGCTTCCGCCGTAAATTGTTTTCTGAGCCACGATATGTCCGCCGTTGGCTGCAAGAGCCTCAATTGTATAAGAAATAGCTGCCGCACCGCTGGCTACTGCCAATGCAGCAGAACCACCTTCAAGGGCTGCTATTCTCTTTTCAAATACATCCTGTGTGGAGTTGGTAAGACGTCCGTAAATATTACCTGCATCAGCAAGGCCGAATCTGTCAGCTGCATGCTGAGAATTTTTAAATACATATGATGTGGTCTGATAAATCGGAACCGCTCTTGAATCTGTTGCGGGATCGGGCTGTTCCTGTCCTACGTGTAACTGTAATGTTTCAAATTTGTAATTGCTCATTTCTTTATCCTCCGATTAATTGTTTTGTCAATGTCTATCTTTTTAATAGGTTTTATAAGCAAATTATAACCAGCCCCTTTTCCTTTTGCAAATACTTAGAAATTAGAGCTGGTTATAAGTTTAAGTTATATCGAAGGATCAAAGGTCTCAAACTGGAATATATCAAGAAATTTCTTTGCCCTTTCAGTTTTTGGATTATTGAAAAACTCTCTCGGGTTACCCTCTTCCACTATTTCTCCCTGATCCATAAAAATCACACGCTTGCTGACTGCCTTGGCAAACTGCATTTCATGGGTAACGATAATCATAGTCCTGCCCTGCTTGGCCAAATCAAGCATTACATCCAAAACCTCTCTTACCATTTCAGGATCCAGTGCAGCAGTAACCTCGTCAAAAAGCATAATCTCCGGGTGCATACAAAGAGCTCTAACAATGGCAACTCGCTGCTTTTGGCCACCGGACAGCTGTCTTGGATAGCTGTCGGTCTTATCGCTTAAGCCAACCCGGGCCAACAGTTCCCTGGCTTCAGCCTCTGCCTCGGTTTTCTTTCTTTTTTGTACCTTTATTGGAGCAATCGTTATATTATCAAGCACCGTAAGATGTGGAAAAAGATCATAGCTTTGGAACACCATGCCGATTTTCTGCCTTACATCAGTTATGTTCTTTTTGTCCTGATTTACCTCTTCTCCGTCCAGGATTACCGAACCGCCCTGTATCTTCTCAAGGCCGTTAAGGCATCTTAAAAAGGTACTTTTCCCGCATCCGCTGGGGCCGATAATAACAATAACCTCCCCCTTATCAACCGACAGATTAATATCCTTAAGTATTACCTGACCGTCAAATTCTTTTCTTAAATGATTTATTTCAAGCAATGAACTCATATTCTACAACCACCTTTTTTCTGCAATCTTTGCCAAAATACTGAAGGGCCAGCATACCAGAAAATACAAAATGAAAACTACCAGATACACACCAAAGGCTGCATTGGGACTGCTCATTCTGTTAGCCTCGATAATCTGCTGGGCCACCTTCATCATTTCCACAACATTAATCATAATCACCAAACTGGTGGTTTTAATCATTCTCGTGATAAGGTTTATTGATAACGGAATCAGTCGCCTTACTGCCTGCGGAATAATAAAGTACAGAAATGTTTGTTTTTTGTTAAATCCAAGAGCATACGAGCTTTCGTACTGATGCTTCGGAATGCTTATCAGGGCTCCCCTGACCAGGTCGCCCATCTCAGCGGTGCCCCACAGGGAAAAAACAATGATTGACGAGGTTTCACCGGAAAGGTTCCAACCCCATACACGCGTGGTTCCGAAAAATACAAGAAAAAGAAGAACCATCTGCGGCATAATTCGAATTATTTCAAGATAAAGTCTTGTTAAAATCTTTGTAACAGGATTTTTAAGGGTCATTACCGCTCCCAGTAAAATACCGAGAGGGATACTGATAATAATTGCTATAAGGCTGATTCGGCCCGCAACCCACAGTCCTTCCAAAAGCCTTGCAAAATTTCTGCCCTTAAAAAGCACATCAATTCCCAAATCCGGCATGTCTGATCCTCCTTTCCACTACACTTCCCAATATTGAAACAGGAAGGAGAACTATTAAATAGAACACAACCAGGATAAACAGACATTCCTTGGTCCTTGAGTACATACCGATTAAATCCTTGGCGGTAAACATCAGATCCATAAGGCTGACTGCCGAGAACACGCTGGTTTCTTTTAACAGAAATATTACATTTGCGGTAAAAGCAGGAATACTGATGGACAGAGCCTGAGGCAAAAGAATATAAATAAAGGTCTTAAAACGACCCATTCCCAGGCTGTAGGCACTCTCTGTCTGTATTTTATCGATTGCCTCCAAACCGCTTCTGAAGCTTTCTGCCATATAGCTGCCGCCCAAAAATGCCAGGCCAAACATACCGCAGCCCTCAGGAGTTACCGAAACGCCTACCTTGGGCAGTCCGTAATAGATAAAAAACAGCTGAATTAACAGCGGAGTGTTTCTGGATATTTCGATATATACCGATACAATCTGTCTGAGTACCGGAGTTTTCCAATATTGTATCAAGGCACAAACAAAACCGGTCAGTATGGCAAAAAATATGCCACACCAACCGATTTTCAATGTCAACAACAATGCTTCCTGATACAATGGCCAATAATTTTGTATTACTTCAAAATCCATGGTCATTCACCATCTTTCATATATTTAGCAAAGTCTACTTAACCTTACCGCCTTCCACTACAAGGCTCTCTTCGTAATCAAGTCCATAGGTTTCTACAAGTGTAGCTTCGTAGTCCTTGTGGAAGAACTGCTCTGATGCAAGAGATTCGATTTCTGAGTTGATCCAGCTAAGAAGTGTATCATTACCCTTTGAAACAGCGGGAGCAATTGTATCCTGGCTTCCAAGAGAAGGAATACCTACTGTGTAGCCTGAATTCTGAAGAGCAAAAGCAATAACTTCGGTGTTGTCATTTGCCCATGCGGCTGCGTTGCCGTTTTCAAGTGCGTTCTTAGCATTTGCGTATGTGTCA
>JAZUJC010000073.1:0-3390 GCA_045642625.1 Lachnospiraceae bacterium | reverse complement strand
GCTCAAACGGCCCTTGATTTGCTTGATGTGGACAGAATGGGGCTTGATCATATTGATCGAAATATTCTCACCACAATGATTGAACTTTATAAAGGCGGACCGGTTGGCCTCGATACGCTGGCGGCTACAATTGGGGAAGATGCCGGCACAATTGAAGAGGTTTACGAGCCGTATCTTATTAAGAACGGTTTTCTTGTTCGTACACCCAGGGGCAGACAGGTAACCGATTTAGCATATCATCATCTTGGTATTAAGATGGAATAATCGGTTTGTTTTGATGTGCCTTAATAATTGTATTGCGGACAAACGTTCCTATTGAAAAGACATTATTCTTTTATTATAATTAATTTGTATTTTGTTTTGTTCTAAGGGGTTAATAGTTGGGAGGTATGCACATGGCATCCAAAAATGATACTGAAGTTATTATTGGCGGTAAGGTTTTAACATTAAGTGGCTACGAGAGTGAAGAATATTTGCAAAAGGTTGCTACATATATAAACGGCAAGATTTCCGAATATAATCGTGTTGACAGTTTTAGAAGAGCTACCACTGAACTTCAGAATGTTCTTCTCCAACTAAATATAGCTGACGATTATTTTAAAGCTAAAAAGCAGATTAATCTTTTGGAAGAGGAAATTCAGGCAAAAGAAAAAGAATTATATGATTTAAAGCATGAGCTTATTGCTTCTCAGATTAAGCTTGAAAATAGCGAGAAGAATGCCAAGACATTAAGAAACAGTCTTGATGAAAGTAAGAATAAGCTGATTCGCTTGGAAGCTGAACTTAAAATGAACTAAGGAAAGGGGCTGTTAATTACAGTCCTTTTTATTTGATTATGTGGATTGATAAAATGCATCAACAAAATAAGCCAGAGCTGTTAGCCCCCGCAGGAAACTTCGAGGGCTTTTTAGGCTGCATAAATGCAGGCTGTGATGCCGTATATATAGGAGGAAGTAAGTACGGGGCAAGAGCCTTTGCCGATAATTTCAGCGATGAAGAAATTGTAAAGGCCATAAAGCTGGCCCATGTATTTGGTGTTAAAGTATATCTGACTGTTAATACGCTTATTAAGCAGAGAGAATTTGAGGATGCTGTAAGCTATGTTAGGCCCTTTGCCGAGGCAGGTCTTGATGCATTTATTGTTCAGGATATGGGGCTTATTGCAAGGCTTAGAGAAACCTATCCAAATACTGAAGTTCATGTCAGTACCCAGGGCTTTTCCACAGGCATTAATTCGGTGAAATATTATAAAGAACTGGGTGCCTCAAGAGTAGTATTGGCAAGAGAGCTTACTTTGACTGAAATAAGGGAAATAAAGGATGCAGTGGATGTAGAGCTTGAAACCTTTATTCATGGAGCAATGTGTTATTCTTTTTCCGGACAATGTCTGTTTTCATCAACCCTTGGCGGCAGGAGCGGTAACAGGGGACGTTGTGCAGGACCCTGCAGATTGGAATACCGTTCGCTGATTGATGGAGATTCTTTTGACCATGAATATGTTCTTTCAATGAAAGATCAGTGTACTGTATCAATATTGCCGGAGCTTATTGAAGCGGGAATTGATTCATTAAAGATTGAGGGACGAATGAAAAAGCCTGAATATACTGCGTATGTTACCTCTGTCTATCGAAAATATATTGATTTATATTACGAAAAAGGTCGTGATGCCTATATGGTTGAATCCAAAGACCTTGATAATCTTAAAAAAATGTATATGCGTTCCGAAATCGGAACCGGATATTATCATCAAATGAATTCGGCCAAAATGATTTCTTTGGACAGTCCTTCCTATTCGGGAAGTGACAGGCTTCTTATGGAACAGACCGGTGATAAATATCTTTCCGGTATCCGTAAAAAGAAGATAGGAGGTTATTTTACAGCCTTTTTGGAAAGTGGAATTTCTTTTTCCGTAATATGTGATGACAAGTCGGCAACAGTATATGAAGCTTCTGTCGAGCAAAGTATTAACAAGCCCACTTCTGAGGCTGATATAAGAAAGCAGCTTAATAAGCTTGGCGATACACCCTTTGAGTTTGCAGAACTTTCCATAGAAGCGGGAGATAATATATTTATTCCGGTTTCGATGCTTAACAGCATCAGACGCAGAGCAATTGAGGAATTATTAAATGAATTTTAATCTTTGGATTAGTGTATCTTTAAAAAATCAACTTATAATATTGGAAAGCTATAAGGACAATGGGGGGAATATTAATAAGGTGATTCCCTCATACCTATATTATGATTGCCCGGTTATAGGGGATTTTTATGTTTCGCTGCCATTTGTTTGCAGAAACAGGGATGAAGCCGGGATAAAGGATTTGATGACTGCTTTTTCAGCTGATTCCAATGTTAAAGGCATTATTGTCAATAATATTGAAGCACTTTATATTGCCGGTGAACAGGGCTTTTCCAAGGAAATTATAGGCGGTCCCGGGTTGTATGTATGGAACAGTGCTTCCAAAGAAGTTTTGTTAAAAGACTGCACTAATTTTTCTTACCCTTATGAGTTATCCAGGTATGAACTAAAGGAAATTTCGGGAGATAACGGTCTGCTTACAGTTTATGGAAAAACGCCATTAATGATTAGTGCAAACTGTATCAGAAAAACCAATAATTTATGTACGAAGAAAAAGATAAATTTAGAAGATGTATGCAGTGTTTCTAAGTTGAGAGATCGAAAAAATAATGATATGTCGGTTTTAATTCACTGCGATTCTTGCTACAATGTAATATATAATGCAATTCCAACATCACTTCATGAATATGTTATGAAGGATGTTTCCTATACAAATAATTTGATGCTTTCTTTTACCGATGAAGACTGTGACTCTATGCTTAAAATTATTGAGTTTTACGAAGGTCTTGTTTCCGGTAAGGCTTTAAGTTGCCCTTTGCAAAAATTTACAAAGGCATACTATAATCACGGAGTAGAGTAAATGGTTCAATATATAACCGCTTTATCTAAATATTTTATTACCATATTCATGATGCTTTATACGCTTGAATGTTTTATGGTATTTCGTTATAAAACAGAAAAGCTCAGGAGAGGTGTGTATTTAAGGCAGATTATCCTCGCCTTTTTAATGCATTTTTCCTGCTTTCTTTCAATTTGTCTAAAATCGGGAAATATGAAATTCCTGTTTTTCTATGCGGTATTTCAAATTGTAATATTGGCTGTTATGGCCATTGTTCCGATGGTTTATCCAAAGATTAACAGGCTGATTGTAAATAATATCTGTATGCTTTTAAGTATCGGTCTTGTTATGCTTGCCAGACTTGATTTTTCTAAAGCAATTAAGCAGTTGCTTGTTGCAACAATATCATTTCTTATTGCGGGATTTATTCCATTTATTCTTGTTAAACTAACAAAGCTTCCTAATAAACCTCTTT
>JAZUJC010000072.1:0-1957 GCA_045642625.1 Lachnospiraceae bacterium | reverse complement strand
CCACCATTTATAAACCCATATAAAAGAATGATTCGAGGTTCCTGCCAGGAATGATTCAAAGAGGGCAAAGAGAAGGGCCATTTCCAAAGCACCCATCAGCTTGCAGCTGATACCGTTTCGACCGTTTTTGGCAAAATAACGTTTTTCTTTATCCTCGGGAAGCATTTTATATGAGATGATTCCCGCCAGCATAAACATCATCGACAGCTCCCAACATACACCGATCAATAAAATAAATGTGGTTGATTCGTTGCTGACGGTCCAAAGGGGATACCCTGTAATTTTGCCAATGATGGCGTTTCCGATTTCGTAAAGCCAGTGAACTCCGTAAAGGGAAAGCCCGGCAAATACTATGTCGTAGTTTTTCTTTTGCAATTCACTCCAATACACATAAAAGACAACAGCCAGTATAAAAATAAAGGTCCAGTTGAAATTTTCCGTGCTTCTGACTTTTACGGCGTCCACCAGGCTTTTGGCCATGTCTGAGCCGTCACCCCAAAACTGTAACATAAAACACCTCCGAATAGTTTTTTCTTTTAGTTTATTCCACATAAGCAACGGTAGCAATGCAAAAAGCAAAAAATGAAGATGAAAAAAGGGATATTGGGAGTTAAATAGTGTTGTAAGCAAAAAAACGACCGGTTTTGAATAAAATGACATTATTATGTGAGAGGAGTAGGGCCTGATTAATAAAAGCAGGGCAAAGAAAAGAATGAAGAGTAAAAATCCTATTATTTCAAATATTTATACGGCAGATCCTGCGCCTATGGTGGAAGGAGATACCTTATATCTTTACACAACCCACGACGAGGACGAGCTTATTAACAATTTTTATACCATGCTTGACTGGAGATGCTTTTCCACTAAGGATATGGTGAATTGGACCGATCACGGCGTTGTTTTTTCGCTTGATGATATTGAGTGGGCCGACGACAGAGCCTGGGCGCCTCAGGCAATTGCTAGAAACGGTAAGTATTATCTCTACTGTCCTGTACACAAAAAGGATGGTGGTATGGCAATAGCGGTGGGTGTTTCGGATAATCCGGCAGGTCCCTTTAAGGATTTGGGCTATCCTCTTGTGGACGAGGGAGACTGGAACGATATCGATCCTACGGTATTTATAGACGATGACGGACAGGCCTATCTCTATTTTGGAAATCCGGAGCTTAGATATGTGCTGCTCAACGAAGATATGATTTCTTATAACAAGGAGGTGGGAGTTGTAAAAATTCCTATGACTGAGGAAGCCTTTGCCAAGGGAAGTCATATGACCGGTACTTCCTATGGAGAGGGTCCCTGGTTTTATAAGAGGGACGGGCACTATTATATGGTGTATGCTTCCTTCCGTGAGGGAATGAAGGACGAGAGCCTTTCTTATTCAATGTCCGATTCTCCCACCGGTCCCTGGAAATTTGGCGGTGTCTTAATGACAGAAGAAGGAGGGGTATTTACAAACCATCCCGGCATCTGCGACTTTAAGGGTCACTCCTATCTTTTCTATCATACGGGAGAGCTTCCCGGTGGCAGTCTGTTTCACCGTTCGGTTTGTGTTGCCGAGTTTAAATACAACGACGACGGCACGATCAACGTGATTTCCAAGTGTGACGGAGTCGAAGGAATATAAATTATTTAAGAGTATTCAGATAGTTCTTTTGCTCAGGGGTAATCCTGAAGCTTTCACGGGCTTTCTGAATACTTTTTTTATGGCACCACTCATCCAGGCGGTGCTCTTCGATATACGGAATTGTAGCCTCGTACTGTTTGGCAAGGGCGGTGGCAAAATACCATGCCTACATCATGTTGACGTAGTATTCCCTGGACTGAACCGAGGCAACCCACTCTAAATATTCTGGCTTGAAGCGCTCATCCAAAAAGAAGGTCATAAGCATCTCCATACCGAATCGGATGGTATATGTTTCGCTGGGCAGGGTTAATTCTTCCTTATGGGAAAGCCATT
>JAZUJC010000071.1:0-2160 GCA_045642625.1 Lachnospiraceae bacterium | reverse complement strand
TGCTCCTTGAACAGATTTTTGGCGGTACTATCAATAGGCTGAGCAGCACGGACAGTGCAAAAGAAGGGAAAGCCACCAAGCCCGGTGTGGCCGGCGTGATTGTTAAGGTGCTGGCAGCCCTTGGCAGGGAAAGTATGGGTATTTATATAATTCAGGGATATATTATTTTGATGTTTCTTCGAAAGTATGCGGATCCATATTACTATAAGGCCTATATTATCGTGCCCTTTGCGATTATTACAATTGTCGTTTCCTACGTGATTTTATCGCTTTTACGCTTTATCAAAGAAAAGCTATTATCGATAGTTCATATAGCAAAACATGAGTTGTAAGAAAACGCGGTAATTAGTAATGTGAGTATAGAAAAAGAGATGAAGATTTATGTTCAAAAATAAAAAGTATGTGTGGACAATGATATTTTGCCTGATGGTAGTTTCTTTTGCCGCCTGTAAAGATACGAAAACCGATGATATTACGGTAAAGGTTGATGTGGGCGATGTTAATGCAGGAGATATTGGCGTAGGTAATATCGATGCAGGAGATGTGGACGTTAAGGTGTCGGTAGGTGACGTGGAAGCCGATACCGGTTCATTTACAGAAAATGTGGAGGGAATAGGAATGGAAAAGATTAAGGCAATGGGATTTTTAAAGAGCCCTATTTATCATAACCCGGTTTTTACTCAAAAGTATTCGGCAGATCCTTATGCAATGGAGTATGATGGCAGGGTTTATCTTTATATGACAGGCGATGAGCCTATGTATGATGGGGCCGGAGAGAGGCTTACAAACAACTATTCAAATATTAACACTCTTCGTGTAATTTCATCCGACGATTTGGTTAACTGGACCGATCATGGTGAAGTATTTGCGGCCGGAAAAGACGGCGCTGCAAACTGGGGCGGTAATTCATGGGCTCCTGCAGCCTGCTGGAAAGAAATCGACGGAAAGCCCAAATTTTTCCTTTATTTTGCAAACAGCGGTAACGGTATTGCTGTTTTATCAAGCGATTCACCTACCGGCCCCTTTACAGACCCCATCGGTGAGGCTCTTGTATCAAGAAATACACCTACCTGCGCTGAGGTTACATGGTTGTTTGACCCTGCTGTTTTGGTAGACGATGACGGAACCGGTTACCTCTATTTCGGTGGTGGAGTACCGAGCTCCGATAAGGCATCAAATCCCGGTACTGCCAGAGTGGCCAAGCTCAGCGATGATATGATTCACCTGGATGGTGATCCGGTTCCGATTAAGGATGTTTTGTATCTCTTTGAGGATTCGGGAATTAATAAAGTAAACGGAAAATATATTTATTCCTACTGTTCTAACTTTAACGTACCTGCCTCAGGCTGCGAGGGCTATGGCTTTGGAAGCGGTGAAATTATCACAATGGAAAGTGATAATCCCATGGGACCCTTCAAGATGGTAGGAAGTGTGCTCAAAAATCCCGGTTTCTTTTTCCAGATCGGTGGTAACAATCATCACTGTATTTTTAACTTTAAGGACGAATGGTATATTACCTATCATGCCAGTCTTCTCGAAGAGGCTCAGGGCCTTAACACAGGCTATCGTAGCGTAAATATTGATAAGATTGCCGTTGGTGAAGATGGCAACTTTAAGGTTGCATGTATGACAAAAGAAGGTGTGGACCAGCTAAAGAATTTTGAGCCTGCAGGCAAGATCCCTTTTGTTACAATGTGCAATCAGAATGGAACCGAAAAGGTACCGGCTGATGAAACTGCCGCAAAATGCGGTTCCGGAAGCTTTAATCTTAAGATTACTCAGGATGGTTCCTGGATTGGCCTTTCAAAGGTTGATTTTGGGGAAGGTAAAGATACCTTTGTTGTTACATTAAAGGGAGCAGTCAAGGGCAGTATTTCAATTCGCACCAAGTTTACAAACGGCGATGAGGTTGCAAGGCTTGTATTTGACGGAAGTGATGAGTTTGCCGAATATGAGATCAAGGCAGCAGAGCCGGTAAGCGGAGTTTGTGATTTGTTCTTTGTATTTGAAGGAAGCGGTTATGAACTTTCAACCTGGGAAGTGAGATAGCAAACAGTTAGGTGCTTTCAATCCCTAGGTGGGACAGTAAACTGTATATAGAAAGTCTGATATATAAAATGCCGTTGGGGTTAATCCTCAACGGCATTTCTGTATTCATGG
>JAZUJC010000070.1:0-2345 GCA_045642625.1 Lachnospiraceae bacterium | reverse complement strand
AGAACGACATGGCTACGATCCGACTTAGTTATAATCGGCGGTGGCCCTGCAGGGCTTGCTGCTGCCGTAGCGGCCAGGGATGCCGGAATAGAAGATGTGCTTATTATTGAACGAGGAGAGCATTTGGGCGGTATTCTTCTTCAGTGTATTCATAACGGTTTCGGCCTTCATACATTCAGCGAGGAGCTTACGGGTCCCGAATATGCTGCCAGGTTCATAGAAATGGCAGGGCAGCGTAATATTGAAACCATGCTAAATACCATGGTTATAGATATATCGGGAGACAAAACCGTTACCTGTATGTCGGCTCAAAAGGGTATTTTTACAATCGAAGCAGAAAGCATTATTTTGGCAATGGGCTGCAGAGAGCGTCCAAGAGGAGCCCTTAATACTCCGGGGTACAGGCCTGCAGGCATATATTCGGCAGGTACTGCCCAAAAGTTTGTCAATATTGAAGGCAAGCTCCCCGGAAAGGAAGTAGTAATACTTGGTTCCGGTGATATCGGGCTTATTATGGCGCGAAGAATGACACTGGAAGGGGCAAAGGTTAAGGCCGTTGCTGAGATTATGCCTTATTCGGGAGGCTTAAAGAGAAATATTGTTCAGTGTCTTGATGATTTTGATATTCCGCTTAAACTGAGCACCACTGTAGTGGACATTAGCGGAAAGAACCGTGTTGAGTCGGTTACCCTTGCAAGGGTAGATGAAAAATCAAAGCCTATCCCCGGTACAGAGGAGGTCATTGAGTGTGATACCCTTCTTTTGTCCTGTGGTTTATTGCCTGAGAACGAGCTTAGTACACAAATGGGTGTAGAACTGAGTACTGTCACAGGCGGTCCCAGGGTTGATGAATGCCTTGAAACCAATATTCCGGGTGTTTTTGCGGCAGGTAATGTACTGCATGTGCACGATCTTGTGGACTATGTGTCCAAGGAAGCTTCTTTGGCAGGTAAGTATGCTGCCGAGTATGTTAAGGCAATCGAAGCAGGCATGGACAGGGATGACAAGCAGGGCTTCCCCGTAGTAACAGGAGCAGGGGTAAGATATACGGTGCCGGTATCGGTTAACCCGGATAGAATGGACGATCTTCTTACCGTTCGTTTCCGTGTTGGAAGTGTGTACAGAAATCCTGAAATATGTGTGTATTTTGGGGATGAATGTGTTATGAGGCGCAAGAAACAGATTTGCTCTCCCGGGGAAATGGAGCAGGTCATTATTAAGAAAGCAGATATGGGCAAGCTTAATGCAGGTGATTCCATTATGGTTTGCCTTGAAAACATATAGGGGGTGGCAAATATGGAAAGCAAAACATTAACATGCATAGGCTGCCCTATGGGGTGCCAGGTTACAATCGATTACAATATCACAGACGGTAAGGTGGATATGGATTCTCTGTCCGTAACCGGCAACACGTGTCCAAGAGGCAGGGAATATGCAATAAGCGAGATTACCAATCCCACCAGAACGGTGACAGGAACAGTTTCCGTTCATAATCGGGATGGCAGGGTGGTTCCGGTAAAAACAAAGACACCTGTTCCCAAGGCAAAGGTTTTGGATGTGGCTGAGGCACTAATGAAGCTTGGCGTAAATGCACCGGTTAATATCGGAGATGTGGTATGCAGCGATATTTGCGGTACCGGAGTAGAAGTGGTAGCCACCAACAATATTGAATAGACTGTTTGCATTTTGTGGGGGAATGCAAGAGAGCATAAGCGGAGGTATTTTTGATAATGAAAGACTATATAATGGCTCTGGATCAGGGGACAACAAGTTCCCGCTGTATTTTGTTTGATAAAAGCGGAAATATTGTGAATATGGCGCAGCAGGAGTTTACCCAGATATACCCTAAGCCCGGCTGGGTTGAGCACAATGCAATGGAAATCTGGTCATCACAGATTTCGGTTGTGCTAGAGGCAATGGCTCTGGTTCATGCCACCCATGAGGATATAGCTGCAATCGGTATCACCAATCAGCGTGAAACCACCATAGTGTGGGATAAAAATACCGGTATGCCCGTATATAATGCAATTGTATGGCAGTGCAAAAGAACAGCGGATTATATCGAAGAAATAAAGGCAATGGGAATGAGTGATACCATTCGTAAGAAAACCGGACTTATTCCCGATGCATATTTCAGTGCTACAAAGATTAAATGGATTTTGGATAATGTGGAAGGAGCCAGGGAAGAGGCTGAAGCAGGTAATCTTTTGTTTGGTACCGTTGATACCTGGCTTATCTGGAATCTGACGAAGGGTAAGGTTCATGCTACCGATTATACAAATGCTTCACGTACCATGCTCTTTAATATTATCGATTTAAAGTGGGATGAAGAGCTCTGCGAATTT